>CALDGV010000568.1 GCA_937941745.1 uncultured Prosthecobacter sp.
CCTGCTGCAGCATGGGAAGCCGCAGCATCGCCGCCTCGTGGATTTTCTGCGCAGCAGCGGCTCCGTGCTGGATGCCTTCAGGGCGCTGCGCGGCATCTTTTCCCAGTCGGAGGCCGCCGCGCTTACACGCTGGATTGCCGGAGTGGATTCTTCTGGGGCCGATGATGCAGCGGTCCCCGGTGCCAAATGCCCTGAAGGGGATGCGCTGGACCAGGTCAGCAGGCTGGAGATCAGCCGCTACATGCGTAACCAGCTTCTTCGTGACAGTGATGTCATGAGCATGGCCCACAGCCTGGAGCTGCGTGTGCCGTTTGTGGACCAGCGTCTGATCGAGGTGGTGACCTCCATTCCCGCCGGCCTCCGCTTCCGCCCCAACAAGGGCCTGCTGACCCGCGCCGTGCCCGAGGTGCCGGAATGGGTGGTGAATCAGAAAAAGCGCGGCTTTCTCTTTCCCTATCAGAAGTGGCTGAACAGCCGATGGGGGGCCGTTTTGGATGCCACCGCAGCAGACGCCCCGGTGCGGATGCCTCAGTGGTATCAAAAATGGAGCGTCTATGTGCTGCGGCACTGCCTGCAGAGCCTGGAGATCACGGCATGAAGGTTCTGCATGTCATCCCCTCCCTCTCACCCAGGCATGGTGGCCCCAGCCTGGCCCTGCCGGCCATGGCTTCCAGTCTCGTCCGAGCCGGCGTTCAGGTGGATGTGGTCACCACCGATGACGATGGGCCGGGCTGCAGGCTGCCAGATGCTGGCTCAGGTGCATGGACTTCCAGGGATGGCTGGCGCGTCCGCTTTTTCCCCAAGCAGACAGAGTTCTACAAAGTGTCCCTGCCGCTGTTGTTCTGGCTCCTGCGTCACGTCCGGGATTATGACGTGGTGCATGTGCACGCGGTTTTCTCCTTCTCCACGCTGGCGGCCGGCTGGGCGGCCAGGCTGGCCGGGGTTCCCTTCATCATCCGCCCCTTGGGCACGTTGAACGTCTGGGGCATGAAAAACCGGCGCCGCTGGTTGAAAGGCGCCTCTTTCCGCTTGCTGGACCGCCCCATACTAAACGCCGCAGCCGCCATCCACTGCACCAGCGATCAGGAGGCGGGCGAGGTGAGCCGCCTCGGCCTTTGCAGTCCGGCCGTGGTGCTGCCGCTGGGATTTGAGACTGGCGGGTTCCATGCCCTGCCATCCAGGCAGGAAATGGAGTCAAGATGGCCGGCGATGTACGGCCGGGAAGTGCTGCTCTTCCTCTCACGCCTGGATGAAAAAAAAGGTGTCGAGTGCCTGATCGACGCCTTTGCAAAGATCCGTGCCGCCTTTCCGCAGAGCGTGCTCATGCTGGCCGGCGGAGGTGCCCCTGAATATGTCGGAGCCTTGAAGCAGCGTGCGGCCTCGCTGGGGGATTCCGTCATCTGGGCCGGTCATGTGGAAGGGGATGTCAAGCTCGCCTTGCTCGGTGGAGCAGACGTCTTCATGCTGCCATCACGCTCGGAGAACTTTGGCATTGCCCTGCTCGAAGCCATGGCTTCCGGACTTCCCTGCGTCACGACGCCGGGTGTCGCGCTTGCCCATGACGAAGGCTGCCGGGAGGCGCTGGTCGTGACGCCAGTCGATGATGCGGCCGCCCTGGCGGAGGCTTGCATGGATCTTTTGGGCAGCCTGTCACGGCGTGAGGCGCTCTCCCGGCAGGCCCGGCAGGCCGCGCAGGCTTTTTCCAGTGAAGTAATGGCATCACGGCTGCGTGACCTGTATCAGCGTTTCATCCCATCCAGCAGCTCCCCACCCCCACCATGAGCGCACCTGTTTCCGACTATCGTTTTCATGACGACGGCGCATCCCACATGCACCGGCATTTCATGCCGCATGTCTTTGAGCTTGCCGGCGGCCTGCGTCCAGGCCTGCGCGTGCTCGATGTCGGCTGCGGCAATGGCTACACCTGCGGCATGTTTCAGGAAAAAGGCTGCGACGTGACCGGCATCGACATGAGCGAGACGGGCATTGGAATCGCCAGGAAGGCGCACCCAGGAGTGCGATTCGAGGTGCTCGGAGCAGATGACCATGTCCTGGAAAACCTGGGAACCGGGCCTTTCGACCTCGTAGTCAGCACCGAAGTGGTCGAGCATCTCTACGACCCTCGTGCCTACGTCCGTGGGGTGTTCAAGGCCTTGAAGCCCGGCGGCAGGTTCATCTGCACCACGCCCTACCACGGCTACTGGAAAAACCTGCTGATCTCGCTCACGAACGGCTGGGACAGACACTGGACACCTTTGTGGGATGGCGGGCATATCAAGCTGTGGAGCCCTAAAACCCTGCGTTTTCTGCTCGAAGAGGCGGGCTTTACCAACTTCCAGTTTCGTGGAGCCGGCAGGCTGCCCTGGCTCTGGATGACGATGATTGTGAGCGTTGATAAACCCAGCTCATGAATCTGGCTGACATCACTCCCCTCATTCTGACCTGGAATGAGGCGCCCAATCTGGAGCGCGCTTTGGCCCGCCTTAGCTGGGCAGCGGAGGTGGTCGTGCTCGACAGCGGTAGCACGGATGCCACCGCTGCAATCGCCGCACAGTTTCCGAATGTCCGCTTTGTACATCGGGCTTTCGATGATCACACGACTCAGTGGAATCATGGCATTGATGCCACGAACACGTCCTGGGTGCTTGCGTTGGATGCCGATTATGTTCTCGGGCCAGGCTTTGAGCATGAGCTGGCTGCTCTCGAGGCGGCTGCATGCGCTTATGAGGCATGTTTCCGCTACCTCGTTTTTGGCCGAGCTCTGCGTGGCAGCCTCTATCCGCCGCGTGCAGTGCTTTTTCAGAAAAGCCGCTGCTGCTACCGGCAGGACGGGCACACGCAACTGCTGCAGGTTCCAGGTGTGCCGGGACGGTTGAAAAGCTGGATCGACCACGATGACCGGAAGCCGCTGACGCGTTGGATAGCCTCACAGGACAAGTACGCTGTGCTTGAGGCTGAGAAATTGATCGCGGCAGACGCTGCTTCGCTGCGACTGCAGGACCGTCTCCGGCTCACTGGCTGGGCGGCAGTGCCAGCCTGCTTGGTGTTTACCCTGCTTGTCAAAGGAACGCTCTGGGATGGCTGGCGCGGCTGGTATTATACCCTGCAGCGGGTGTTTGCTGAAATCCTTCTGGCGCTTCGCCTGCTCGAAAAACGTCTCGGATCATGATCACGAAGACCGACATTCACCTCGTCATCCCCTGCTTTCAGGAGAGCCGCCGCATCCTGGCTTTCCTGCCGGAGCTGTGCCGGGAGATGACCGCTCTTGGCGGTGTCCAGATCCAGGTCGTAGATGACGGCTCAGGTCCGAAGGAGGCCGCGCAGATGAGCGGCATTCTGGATGGGCTGCGGATGGATTTTTCCTGTCTTCTTCCCCTCAAAGTCCTGCCAGACAACCACGGCAAGGGTGGAGCCGTCTATGCAGGCTGGTCGGAATCAGGAGGAGCTGCATGGCTTGCTTTTGTGGATGCAGACGGATCCTGCTCGGCAGCTGAGGTCGCCAGGCTGCTGCGGGTTGTACGCAGTTGTCCCTCAGGTTTGCAGCAGGCCTGGTTTGCCTCCCGCATCAAGATGCTTGGGCGGCGGGTCGAGCGGCTTTTGAAGCGGCATTTGCTAGGTCGTGTGTATGCGACCCTCGTTTCGGAGATGCTCGAGGTGCCTGTGTATGATTCGCAGTGCGGTCTGAAAGTCGTTCCCAGAGCTGTTTTCGAGCAGATCGCCGGGCAGTTGGAGGTTCAGGGCTTTGCCTTCGATGTGGAACTGATGGCAGCTCTGCTGGATGCAGGCTGTGAAGTGGTCGAAGTGCCGATCGACTGGCATGAAGTGCCTGGCGGCAAGGTGCGGCTTCTGCATGACTCCTGGCGCATGGCACTCGATGTCTGGCGGATTCGGAAACGGCGCGCTCTCTGGCGCAGATCCGCCCGCTGAGCGGGGGAGATTGCGGCTTGCTTTCAGAGGCGGGATTTCAATAATCCCGCCTCTTTTTGTTTTCTCCCAAGTTCTTCATTTTCATGGAAAAAGACCAACTCATCAGTGTCTGCGGAGCAGGCGGTTTCATCGGCGGTGCTCTTGTGGCGGACCTGAGAGCCCAAGGCTGCACACGTATCCGTGCCGTGGATCAGAAGCCGGTGGATCAATGGTACCAAAGGTTTGATGATGTGGAGAATCTGGTTCTCGATCTTCAGTTGAAAGAAGCCTGCCATCAGGCTGTGCAGGGAGCTCACACGGTTTACAACCTGGCGGCAGACATGGGCGGCATGGGCTTTATTGAGAACAACAAGGCTCTCTGCATGCTCAGCGTGCTGATCAACACCCATCTCTGCATGGCAGCCCGGGACAATGGCGTGGAGCGTTTCTTCTATGCTTCAAGCGCCTGCGTGTACAATGGCGACAAGCAGAAGGTCTATGCAGTGGCTCCGCTGAAGGAGGAGGATGCTTATCCGGCGTTGCCTGAGGATGGGTATGGCTGGGAAAAGCTTTTTTCAGAGCGCATGTGCCGTCATTTCCGGGAGGACTTTGGCCTCAAGACAAGGGTTGCACGCTATCACAATGTGTACGGTCCTTATGGCACCTGGGACGGGGGGCGTGAAAAGGCGCCTGCGGCGGTATGCCGGAAGGTTGCGCAGGCCAAGCTGAGCGGCAGGCATGAAATCGACATCTGGGGCACGGGTGAACAAACCCGCAGCTTCATGTACATCACGGATTGCGTGCAAGGCACCCAGATGCTGACGCACAGCGATTTTGTCGAGCCGATCAACATTGGCAGCGCTGAGATGGTCAGCATCAATCAGCTGGTGGACATCGTGGAGGAAATTGCGGGGGTGAAGCTCCAGCGCAGCTACAAGCTCGATGCCCCCAAGGGCGTGAACGGGCGCAGCAGCGACAACACCCTCATCAAGGAAGTCTTTGGCTGGGAACCCAGCACCCGCCTGCGTGACGGCATGGAAAAGACCTATGCCTGGATCTACGATGAGATTGTGAAAGGCCGTAAGTCCTTGTGATCCTGGGCGAACGTGGGCTGCGGCCTGTTTTGCGGACCACCGGCTTGAACAGGGTGGGCGGTGCCGGTCGTGGCGGGAGCACGATTTTTGCCCTGTTCCTCGTTCAAGATTCATGCACACTCGGCCCATGCGTTGCCTCTTGGTTTTTTGTCTCGGTCTGCTGGCTTGCTCAGCTCTCCATGCTGCCAGCCCTGCCGTTTCGCCTGCGCCCGGTTTGAAGCTCTCCCTGCCGAAGGCTCCTGGCGCGCAGGAGGATGCCCCTCCTTCCAAACCTGCACCGCCAAAGCCTGCCGAGGCGGCTGCCAAGCCGCCGTCGGATGATGCTTATCGGCAGATGGAGCTGCTTACCCGCGCCATGGAGACCATCAGGCAGGGTTATGTGAATGAGTCCCAGGTGACCTATGAGCAGCTTGTCGAAGGAGCCCTGGAGGGGATGCTGCGCAAGCTCGACCCGCACTGTGAATACATGGGCAGGAGCCTCTTTGAGGACATGCAGCGGGAGCAGGCTGACGAATCTGAAGGCGTGGGCATCAGTGTTGCTCTTCGTGAAGGCACATTGACCATCGTGAGTGTGAGAGAGGATGGCCCTGCGGCCCGGGCCGGCGTCCTCTCCGGTGATCAGATGGTGCGAATCAATGAAGTGCTGACGGACAGCGTCGGTGTCGCTGAGGCCATCCAGCTCCTAAGTGGCAAGGCTGGAGAGTCATTGAAGCTCACCGTCCGCCGTCCTGGCACCCGGCAATTCCTCGAGTTCACCCTGACTCGTGAGACATTGAACGAAACCTCGGTGCATGACGCCCTGCTTTTTACCCCCAAGCTGGCAGGCGACCACAAGATTGGCTATGTGCGCGTTTCCCAGTTCACTCAGTCAACAGCCAGAGACCTGGCCGCGGCGTTGAACAGCCTGGAAAAGCAGGGAATGAGGGCCCTTGTGCTCGACTTGCGAAACAACCCCGGAGGACTTCTCGACAGTGCGGTCGCGGTTTGTGGGGAGTTTCTGCCGGAGGGGACCGTGGTGGTGACGACCGAAGGGCGCATCGCTTCGCAAAATCCGCCTCCTTATCGCACGCCTTCTCGTGAAGGCAGCGAGCCCAGGCTCTATCCAGTGGCTGTTCTGATCAATCACGGCAGCGCCAGCGCCGCAGAAA
This sequence comes from uncultured Prosthecobacter sp., assembly GCA_937941745.1. Taxonomy (GTDB): domain Bacteria; phylum Verrucomicrobiota; class Verrucomicrobiia; order Verrucomicrobiales; family Verrucomicrobiaceae; genus Prosthecobacter. The sequence goes on from CALDGV010000568.1 coordinate 6,149, forward strand.
TCACGGCAGGTGCCCTCCAGGATCTCAAGCGGGCCATTGTGGTGGGAACCACGAGTTTTGGAAAAGGGAGCGTGCAGAGCATCATCCCGATGAAAAATGGAGCTGCGATGCGGCTCACCATCGCCAAATACTACACCCCCAGCCACAAGACAATTCACGAGCAGGGAGTGCAGCCCAACATTGTTTCCGCTCTGACACCCGAAGAAGAGATTCGCGTGGCAAAATGGCGTTCAAATCATGGAACAGGCGAGGCAGCTGCCATTGAGCTGGCCAATCTGGGCGACAAGCAGGTTGAGAGGGCGGTGGATGTCCTCAAGGGAGCCCTGATTTTCGATTCTTTCCGTCAAGTGCAGGAGCCTGCAAAGGCTGCTCCCTCGAAGCTGGCGCCGCTTGAGGTTCCCAAAGCCCTGCCTGCTCCGGCTTCCAAGGATGGCAAGCCCGAATAAGGCTGGGCGGCTGTGACTGCCGCGTTGCCGTTGTCATCCCGGGAGTTGCTTGAGTTCATGCGGGGCAGTGGTTGTATGTCGGGATGCCCCTACCTGCGATTCTCTCTGACATTGGAAATGTCTTGGTCTCTTTTGATTTCCGTATCGCCGCCCGCCGCGCAGCGGAGCACTGTCCCTATCCCGCAGAGCAGCTCATGAGCCGCCTTGATTCCATCAAGCTGCCTTATGAAAATGGGGACATGGACGATGACACCTTTGTTCGCGAGGCCATCGGTCTGCTGGGCTTTCAAGGGGGCGAAGGACTCTTCCGCCAGATTTGGTGCGAAATCTTTGAGCCTAACCACGTGATGGATGCCACGCTGGCAAAGGCGGCCGGGCGACTGCCGATGTTTCTGCTTTCAAACACCAGCGGACTCCACAAGAAGCACTTGCTGAGCAGCTTTGATATTTTCAGGCACTTCCAGGGCGGTGTGTACTCTTACTCAGCCAAGTGCAGCAAGCCTGATGCCTCCATTTTCCGAGTGGCTGTCGATGAATTGGATCTGGATCCATCCAGCACGTTTTTCATCGATGATCTGGCTGCAAACATCGCAACAGCGCATGAACTTGGCTTTCAATGCCATCAATACCGTCTGGGCGAGCACGAGGCTTTGGAACAAGAGCTCAATAGCTGGCTGGCCTCCATGGTGAGTTAGGCTTTGATCTGCTTTACGGGTTAACCGAACCGCTTCCTCATTGGACAGGGGCTCCACGCTTCATGTCTCAAGATGAGTTTTGGTCCATTCCAAGCGGGGCCAGAAGGGCATGAGGTAAGAAATTTGTGAAAATTATGAAAATTCTATTTGCGGGTTAAATCTGAATTGCTATAAATACCATCATTCGGATGAAGATTCCATTCTGGTAATTGGAAGCCGAACGTCAAAACCAACAGCCCAAATCCATAAATACCATGAAAATGACCAAAGTTAACTCCCTGAAGGCTGGCTTCAGCCTTGTTGAAATGCTCGTCGTGATCGCGATCATCGGCATCATCGCCGCCATCGCCATCCCGAACATCGGTTCCATCAATGACAGCGCTCGTGAGGCTACCGCCAAGCGCAACGCCCAGTCCGCCGCTTCCGTGCTGAACGCCGCCGCCGCCGCTGGCGTGGACTTCACCGCTGCTCCCTACAGCTGGAGCGGCAGCACCGCTGGCACTGAAATCGTCAACTGGGCCGAAGGCGCCTCCGAGACCGACAATGGTGAAACCGCCACGGCTGACGTGAAGCCTGCTGACGGCGCTTTCGAAGGCAAAACCTTCACCACCGGCAACATCGACAAGGATGAAGAAGGCCGCGCCGCGACCTACCTCAGCTTCGACGCCGCCAACAACCGCATCGTTTACAACGCTGCTGACGCTTCCTCGTAGTCTGAAACGGTTAATCACCGTCTAACTACCAACCCGCAGGAGGATTCTCCTGCGGGTTCTTTCTTTTTAGCGGATGGGCAGTTTGTGCAAACTCCGCGGGCTTGATGCCTGCGATTTCCGCCCCTGGAATCAAGCGATCACATCGCGCAGCACATTCCCGTGCACATCGGTGAGCCGTAAATCGCGGCCGCCGAAGCGGTAGGTGAGTTGTTCGTGGTCGAGGCCCATCAGGTGGAGCACGGTGGCCCAGAGGTCATAGACGGTGCAGACGTT
>CALDGV010000569.1 GCA_937941745.1 uncultured Prosthecobacter sp.
AAGGACCTCGAAGGCGATGGCGGCCACGCTGACACCTCCAGCGCCGTGCAGGCCGGCATCGCCATGGGCGCGCAGAGCGATCTCGAAAGCCCTCGCATCGGCGAGCTCAGCGGCAAACCCGATGATCCCTTCTACCGCACCTTCCTTGGCGATTCACAGGCCGCGATCCCGCAAACCTACGCTCTCGCCTCGCCGCGTCATCACCTCGACAAAACCGATCCGCCGCTGCTCTTCATGGCCGGCGAACTCGACGACGCCAGCACGCACGCCGATGAAGCCCGCGCTGATCTGGAGAAACTCGGCATTCCCACTGGCCTCGTGCTCATTCCGCAGGCACCTCACGCCTTCCTCGGCCAGCAAAAAGCCTTCGACGCCTGCGTCAGCGCCAGCGTGGAGTTTTTCTCCAAACACCTCAGGCGGTGAAGCCTGTTCAGGCCAGCACCGGATCACCAAAGAGCGTGAAATTGGCCCAATGGGTGATGTTCACGTCGAAGATTTCGCCGACATGACGGTCGGCATTGCCCTCAAAAACGACGATGCGGTTCGTGCGAGTGCGCCCGGTAAGGCGTGACTCATTGGTCTTGCTGGGGCCTTCGCAGAGGATCTCCACACGTTGACCGATGAGTTCCTGATATCGTGGGTAGGCGTGGGAGTTCACAAGGGCCAGAAGGTCCTGGTTGCGGCGCTCCTTCTCCCTCTCGCTGACCTGAATTTCTTCCGCCATCTCAGCCGCAGGCGTGCCCCGGCGCTTGGAGTAGCGGAAGATGAAGGCGTTGTCGAATTTCAGACGGTCAAACATCTCCCGTGTCTCGAGGTAGTGCTTCTCCGTCTCACCAGGGAAGCCGACAATGACGTCGGTGGTGACGGCAATGCCCGGACGCGCCTCACGGATCCGCTCCACCAGTTCGGTGAACTTTGCGGAGCTGTAAGGGCGGTGCATTTTTTTCAGGATCTCGTCACTGCCGCTCTGAACGGGCAGGTGCACGTGCTCGCAGAGCTTCGGCAGGTAGGTGAAGGCCTCGATGAGGTCCTTCTTGTAGCCAATCGGATGAGGGCTGGTGAAGCGGATGCGTTGGATCCCGGGGATCTCATGCACGGCCTCCAGGAGCTGCACGAAGGGGCTCTTGCCATCCACGGCGGGAAATTCATGGCGGCCGTAAAGGTTCACGATCTGGCCAAGCAGGGTGACCTCCTTCACGCCACGGTCGGCGAGCCGCTTCACCTCCTCCACGATGTCGGCGATAGGGCGTCCACGCTCGCCGCCGCGGGTGTATGGCACGATGCAGAAGGTGCACTTCATGTTGCAGCCCTGCATGATGCTGACAAAGGCCGCGCCCTGTTTTTCCTTCAAGGTGTGGTCGCGGATGGTGTTCTGGCTGGTTTCCTCCTCGTCGATGTCCACGATGGAAAAGCGCTCCTCATCCATTAGCCGCTGCTCCTTGGCACGAATGATTTCGTCCACATAGTCCACTACGCGGTGGTACTTTTGAGTGCCTACGACGAGATCGACATTCACCTTGTCCACCAATTCCGAACCCCGGCTTTGCGCCATGCAGCCCATGAAACCGGTGACAAGGGGGATGCGACGGCGGCGCACCATGCCCATCTTGCCCACGGCTTTCTGCTCCGCCTGATCGCGCACGGAGCAGGTGTTGATGAGCACCACATCGGCGTCCTCGTCGGTGGACGTCATGGTGTAGCCGCGCTCGGTGAACATCTGGGACACCTGCTCGGTGTCGCGCTCGTTCATCTGGCAGCCGTAGGTCTTGATGTAAACGCGGGGCATGGGAGGGGGCGGATAGTATCCACCTTCGGAAGGATGACAACCCGCGGGGCACGCGAGCTGGAGACGCCATGAAATGCGTCTGGTCAAATCCATGCCTGCTGGGTAGGTTCGAGCTTGTTTTCGATGAATTCGGCCTGGTCCATCCTGCTTGTTCGCGCGCTTTTTGCGGCGCTTTTCATGGTCATCGGCATCTTTGTCTCCCTGGGGATCGATCAGCCCTGGTGGTTTGGTGCGGTGATTGGAGGCGCTGCGATGGGCCTGCTCATCCTGCTGGACATGCTGTTTGCGAAATTCAGCCTGCGGAACTTCTCCCATGCCACCTTCGGGCTGGGCATTGGCCTTTTCTGCGCCTGGCTGGTGACCCGCATTGGCATCTTTCAGCTGGGGGTTTTCCAGCGCCTGGAGAACCTGGACGACATCCGGAACGTGACCGAATTCCTGATTTACGTCTCCTTCGCCTTCTTTGGGGTGACGTTTGGGCTGCGCAGTGACCGTGATCAGTTCGCCTTCATCATCCCTTATGTCCGCTTCCGGCGTGATGGAGCCGAGGGCGAGCCTCTGCTGCTGGACACCAACATCATCATCGATGGCCGCATCCCCCAGGTGGCGGCGACGGGATTCCTCAGCGGTGCCCTGGTGGTGCCACGCCTCGTGCTCGACGAACTTCAGCGCATGACCGAATCCGCCGACAGCCAGAAGGTATTGCGAGGAAAGCGCGGACTGGAGGTGATGGAAAAGCTGCGCAGCCTGCCTGGAGTGCGCCTGACCATTCACGAGCATCCGCCTCTGGATCCAGGAAAGCAGTCGGTGGATGCCGGGCTGGTGAATCTGGCCCGCGAGCTGAACTCCAGGCTTCTGACCAATGATAGTGACCTTGCCAAAGTGGCCCGGCTGCGCGGCATCACCGTGCTGAGCTTCAATGACCTTGTGATCGCGCTGCAGCCGCAGTTGAACCCTGGAGACGAGGTCTCGCTCAGCCTGCTCAAGCCGGGCAAGGACAGGCATCAGGCCATCGGCTACCTGGCGGACGGAACCATGATCGTGGTCAATCAGGCAGCAGCCTACATCGGCCAGACGGTGGAGGTGGTGATCGCCAGCGCACTGCCCACTTCCGCCGGGCGGCTGATTTTTGCCGAGCTCAAATCACCAGCGTGAACGCCTGCGCAGGCCGGCCACGCCAGCCAGGGCCAGCATCAGCAGTCCTGAGGGCTCGGGCACGGGGGTCATGGTGGCCTGAATCTCGGTGAGGCTGCTGGAAATGCGCGAGGCATAGAACCGCGTCGGCTTGTCCACTCCCGTGTCGGTGTTGAAGGTCCATCCTGCACCATCGGAACCTTCATAGAATCCGCCCTTGTCGAACAAGGCAGCCTCAAACTCGCTGAAGTCTCCGGGCGTACTGTTGGTGTCGAACAGGCCATCCACGCCATAGTTGATGCCCGCGAGATGCCATTGTGAGCCGACTTTGATGAAAACACCGCCTCCAGAATCTCCGGTGGACAAGGTGGCTTCATTCTGGCCCGAGACGGCATTGAACTGCGCTGTCAGCATGTCTCCCAGGCCGGTGCCAATGATGGAGCTCACCTCATTTGCCCCCCAGCGCGCCACCCCGTCGGAACTGCCGGTGTACCAGCCGTGCAGATCTGCACCGAGGGTCACCTCGGCTCCCCGAGGAGCACCGCGGCCAAAGACAACGAGGCTTTTCCCCACTTCATCCGTGCCGGTGTAAAGGGGTGCCCAGGAAGAGAAGCTTTCCTGGATCTTGAACACGCGCAGATCCGTTCCAGCGATGTCCCAGAAACCCTGGCCCCCATTGGCCGAGGCATCGATTGTGTAGGTGATGTCCGCCGTTCCATTGAACTCCGCACCACTGACAAAAGTGCCGCCCTGAAGGCCAAAGTGCTGAGCCGTGATGAAGTACTGCTCGCCGATCATCGTGCCAAGAAAGGATCCGTAGCGCCCTTGGTAGGCCCAGCCGCTGTCCTGGTAAAAGCCGGTGGGTACCGTGGTATTCGCCGCGGGGCTGTCCGTGTCATACAGCACGATGCCGGAACTCATTTGGGTCCAAAGCATCCAGCAACACATCAAAACCGCCCGGCAGGAGCGCGGGCGAAGATGGAGGCAGCAGGCTATCGAAGACATTGGCCTGAATTTTAGGTTTATTTAATAATTTTCATAATCTTTTCTGCGCCCTTTTCACCTGCTTGAACCCTCGAAACTGCGTCTGGAATCTGATGCCTGCTTCCCAGGCGGTCCGGCCGTTTGCCTGCCCGCAAAAAGGCTTCGACACCGGTGCGGCTGCCTGCGATGCCTGAAGGTGACGTCAACTCCCGCCAGGCTCACCATGAAATCCACGGTCTATTTCACCATGCAGGCCTCCCCGCTGGGCGAGCTCACCCTTGCAGCAACTGACAAAGGCCTCTGCGGGCTTTACTTCCCCAGCCACCAGCCTGCTCCCAAACGTGAAGGCTGGAAGCGCGACAACGGGCCGCGCTTTGACGGAGCTCGCGACTGGCTGGAAAACTTTTTTGCAGGCAAAAAGCCCGGAAAACTGCCGAAGCTGGCCCCGCTGGAAGGCACCCCCTTCCAGCGCTGTGTGTGGGATGCTCTGCGCTCCATTCCACGTGGCAAGACCACGACCTATGGCGAGATCGCCCGTGAAATCGGAGCTGAAAAAGCGGTGCGTGCCGTCGGGGCGGCCGTGGGCCGCAATCCTTTGTCCCTCTTCATTCCCTGCCATCGGGTGGTTGGGAAGAATGGCAGCCTCACCGGCTACGCAGGGGGAGTGGAACGGAAAAAGCGGCTCTTGGAACTGGAAGGAATCCCAGCCAGCCTACGCTGATCCTCCCAACACCTGAGCGGTGCGAAGACCTTCAGCTCAAACATCCCTCACTCGTTCTCATTTCGACTCTTCATGAAAATCATCATCACTGGCGGCGGCGGCTTTCTCGGACATCAGCTGGCCCAAAAGATCCTTCAGCGTGGTTCCTTGGATGGAAAACCAGTCTCCGAGATCGTGCTGCTGGATGCCGCGTTTCATCGCCCGATCGACGATCCCCGGGTGAAGCAGGTGCGGGGCGATGTCGCGGATCGGGACACCGTTTTCAGCACCATCGGCAGCCAGGTGGATGCCGTTTTTCACCTCGCTTCCATGGTCAGCGGTGAATGTGAGGAACGCTTCGACGATGCGCTGAGGGTGAACCTGGACGGTGGCAGGCACATCTTCGAGGCTGCACGCGCCGCCGCCGGACGCCCCCGGGTCATCTTTGCCAGCAGCGTGGCCTGCTACGGCGGGCTGGACATGTCAGGCCTGATGTCCGACCTGACGAAGCAGCTGCCACAGACCACCTATGGCATGACCAAGGCCATCTGCGAAATGCTGGTGAACGATCATACCCGCAAAGGCCACTTCGACGGACGAAGCGTGCGCCTGCCCACCGTGATCATCCGTCCTGGGAAGCCCAACGCAGCGGCTTCCAGCTGGGCCAGCGGCATGTTTCGTGAGCCGTTGAACGGTGAACCCTGCCTGCTGCCCATCCGTCGAGATCAGCCACATCCGATGACGGGCTATCGCACCGTGATCGAAAGCTTCATCGCCCTCGCCGAGGTGCCTGAGGACAAGCTCGGCAAGGATCGAGCCTATGTGCTGCCGGCCCACCGAGTCACGCCGCAGATCGCGGAAAAGGTGATCACGCAGGTCGCCTCGGAGCGAGGCCTGAACCTCGGCCCCATCGTCGATGCCTTCGACGCCCGCATCCAGGGCATCGTGGACAACTGGCCTCAGCAGGTGGACGGCTCCCGCGCTGCAGCGCTTGGGGTTCCCCAGCCCCCGCCGCTGGAGGAGATCGTGCGGCAGTATCTTGAGGATTTTGGCCCCCGCTGATCCCCATGAAAGAGGTGGCGAACGTAAAACTTTATGATCTCAGCCACCTCCCCCCATGGCCTCCCTTTCACCATCCCTCCTTCTCTACGCCTCGTTGACGCTGTCAGCAGGCTTGTCGGCTGCGCCGGCCGAGCATCCGGGCAAGGCGCTCTATCAAAAGCTCTGCGCCGACTGCCACGGTGATCGAGGCCAGGGTGTCGAAGATGAATACGACGAAGCGCTGACGGGCGAGAAGACGCTCGAGGCGCTGGCGCGCCAGATTGACCGGACGATGCCGGAAGATGATCCGGACAAGACCACGCCAGAGGATTCCAAACTCATCGCGCAATACATCTACGATGCCTTTTATTCCCCTGATGCGCAGGCTCGGAACAATCCGCCGCGCAAGGATCTGGCACGCCTGACGACGGAGCAGTTCCGCAACAGCGTGATGGACCTGCTCGGGCGTTTCCGCATGGGGCCGGGTTTTGACCGCCCCATCGGCAGCGAGCAGGGGTTGAAAGCCTTTTACCGCGGTGTGGAGCTGCCAAAGCCGGGAGAACAGCCCGTGGACACCACGCCGAAGCAGGGCATCAAGAAGAAGCGCCCCAACAAGACCATCGAAAAGGTGGAGCCCGTCATCGCCTTCCATTGGGGTGCAGACAGTCCTGACAAGGCGGTGCTGGAGGCGGAGCAGTTCGACAACCGCTTCGAAGGCAGCGTCGTGGCCCGGGAGACGGGTGTGTATGAGTTCGCCGTAAAGTCAGAAAACGGCTTCCGCCTCTACATCAACGATACGTCGGATGGCAACGCCCTCATCGACGGCTGGGTCAGCGCCGGCCCCGAGGTGCGCGAGGAGAAAAAGACGATCTTCCTGGTCGGAGGGCGTGCCTACCGCCTGGTGCTGGATCACTTCAAATTCAAAGAGAAGTCTGCCTCCCTCGAACTGTGGTGGAAACCGCCGCACGGCATCAAGGAACTCATTCCTGTCCAGGCCCTGCGCACGGACAGGCCGCGTGAGCTGACCATCGTGAGCACGGAATTCCCTGCCGATGACAGCAGCGGCGGCTACCCGCGCGGCACCACGCTGTCCAAGGGGTGGGATCAAGCTGTGACCGACGCAGCGATCAGCACGGCCGAACATGTGGTGGCCAAGCTGGACGAGCTGGCCCAGACCAAGCCAGGCGCACTGGACCGCCTCGAAAAGCTGCGCAAATTTGCCCATGGCTTTGTCGAAACCGCCTTCCGCAGGCCTTTGAGTGATGACTTGAAGCAGCTGTTTGTCGAAACGCACTTCAAGGCAGCCAAAACCCCAGAAACTGCGGTGAAGCGTGTCGTGATGCTCGCCCTCAAGTCCCCGCAGTTCCTCTATCCCAACCTCAGCCTGGGAGAAAAGCCCGATGACTTTGAAACGGCCTCCCGTCTGGCACTCACCCTCTGGGATTCCCTGCCTGACAAAAAGCTCATGCAGGCGGCGGCAGCCGGAAAACTGCGCACGCGAGGCGAAATCGAGGCTGAGGCACGCCGCATGATCGCCGACCCACGCACCAGGGCGAAGCTGCATGGCTTCTTCCACCACTGGCTGGAGCTGGAACGCGCCGAAGGCACCAGCAAGGACCCCAAGGCGTTCCCTGATTTCACCCCCGAACTGCTCACCGACCTGAGGGAATCCCTCTTCCAGTTCATTGATGAAGTGGTCTGGAGCGAAAAATCAGACTACCGCGAACTCTTGCAGGCAGATTACATCCTCATGAACGAGCGCCTCGGGAAGTTCTACGGACACCCGGTGACTGGTGATGAGTTTCAGCGGGTGGGCTTTGATCCGAAACAGCGGGCGGGAGTGGTCACACACCCCTACCTTCTCGCCTCCCTGGCCTACACAAAGCAGTCATCGCCCATTCACCGCGGCGTGTTCCTGACACGCAACATTGTAGGCATGTCACTCAAACCACCGAAGAAGGCCGTCATCTTTGAAGACAGCCACTTCAATCCGAAGCTCACCATGCGCGAAAAGATCACCGAACTGACCCGCAGCGGTGCGTGCATGTCCTGCCACAGCCTGATCAATCCGCTGGGCTTCAGCCTGGAGAACTTCGATGCCGTGGGCCGCTGGCGCACCAAGGACAACAACAAGCCTGTGAACCCGGTCAGCGAGTTCACCACCCATGAGGGCCAGCTGGTCCGCCTCACCGGGCCGCGTGACATCGTGAACTACGTGGCGAGCAATCCCGGCGGCCATCGCGCCTTCATCCGCCATCTGTTTCATCACCTCGTCAAACAAGAGCCGGCAGCCTACGGCCCGAAGGTGCTGGAGAACCTGCAGAAGGCCTTTGCGGCAAACAACTGCAACATCCAGAAGCTGATGGCGGACATCGCCCTCATCGCCTGCGAGGTTCCCTGAGTCTGCCGGCGGGCTCAGACGCCCGCCTTCACCTCATCCCACGCGGCATCCATCTCCGCCAGAGTGGCCTCGCCGAGCTGCTTGCCCGAAGCCGCCAGCTTCGCTTCCACGCCATGAAAGCGGCGGACGAACTTATCGTTGGCCGCGGCCAGCGCAGGTTCTGAATCAATTCCGAGCTTCCGGGCAAGGTTGACGACGCTGAAAAGCAGGTCACCCAGCTCCT
>CALDGV010000570.1 GCA_937941745.1 uncultured Prosthecobacter sp.
GGCTTGGGTTCACGCACTTCGGTGAATTTCTGCATGCTGAAGGCGCCACAGCTTTTCATGACGGCGACATGGGCCGGGGGCAGCTCCTTGACCTCCTCCTCGCTGACTTCGAGGACGGACATCAATGCCACGCGCTCAGAAGCGAAGGCGAGCACTTCGTCGTTCTCGTAATACCAGCATGGGCGGATGCCGCTGGGATCGCGCATCACAAAGAGGTCTCCGCTGCCGATAACGCCGACGATGGCATAGCCGCCATCCCAGATCTGGGCAGACTTGCGTATCACTTCGGCCACATCAAGACGGTCGCTGATGTGCTTGGGAATCTCCGGGCCGGGCACACCGCTGTCGCGCAGTTCGTGGTAGAGCTGGGTGTGGGCCTCATCGAGCTGGAAGCCGATCTCCTCGAGCACGCTCTGGGTGTCGGTGCCAAACACGGGGTGCTGGCCGCGCTGCATCATCACGCGGTTGAGCTCGCCGGAGTTGGTGAGGTTGAAGTTGCCCATCACCATGAGGCTGCGCGTCGGCCAGGTGCTGCGGCGCATGTAGGGGTGCAGGCAGCCTTTGCCGAGGCCGCCGGAGGTGCCGTAGCGCAGGTGGCCGATGTTGATTTCACCGGCCAGCTCGAACTCGCGTTTGATGGCGTCCGGGTCTTCCTCAAAAGGCGGCAGCTCCACGCCCGTCTCGTGGCGCTCCTCCTTGCGCTGGCCGTCGATCTTGCGGGCGATGCGCTTGTAATCCTTGCGGATGCTGCCAAAGACCTCGCCCATCTGGTCCACGGAAACGTCGAAGCGTTCGCGGAAGAGGTAGGGGGAGCCCGGGGGCATGTCGAGCTTGCAGCAGCCGATGCCGATGCCGTCCTGGCCGCGGTTGCGCTGCTTGGCCATGAGGGCGGCCAGGAGATTGAATCCGTGCAGGGCGGTCCCGTAGGTGTCCTGGTAGTAGGCCAGGGGCTTTTTCAGTCGGACGACGGCTAGGCCGCACTCATGTCGGATGGGATCGCTCATTCGGGAGGGGAGAGCAACCACCCTTGGCAGCGTTTGCGGCGAGCGCAAGGGGGGAGGCGGGGGTAGATTGAGTCCTGATCAGGCCCTGTGCCGCAGAACTGAGGTGCTGAAACCTCGAAAAAAGCGCAAAGACAGCATTTTGCTTTGAGTTCAGGCGCGTGATCCAGATTAATGGGCGCACACATGAAGCCCGTTTTTGAAAAAGTGCCCCGCCGAGACTGGGAATCCTTCCATTGTGAGGTCGTCCATGGGCCCGATTATGGCACGCGCTGGCATTTTCATCCGGAATACCAGATCACGCTGGCGATCCGCAGCCGCGGGCATCGTGTGGTGGGAGACAACATCTCGCCGCTGAAGGATGGAGATCTGGTGGTGCTCGGCTCCAACCTTCCCCACGTCTGGCATCAGGACGAGGTGGCCGGTGCCAGTGTGGATGCCATCATTGTGCGCTTCACGGAGTCTTTCCTGGGGCCTGATTTCATGAGCCTGCCGGAGATGGAGCCGGTGAAGAGCCTGCTGAGGCGCTCGGCACGCGGTCTGGAGGTGAAAGGAGTCACCCGGTCGGAGGTGACGACGCGGATGCGCCGCCTGGCAGACGCCACGGGGCTCTCCCGCGTGGTCGAGATGCTGGGCATCCTGGATGTGCTCTCCCGCTCCAAGGACCTCACCCCGCTCGCCAGCGCCAGCTATGAGCCCGCCCTTCATTCCGGTGACCAGGACCGCATGCAGCGGGTGGTGGATCACATCCATCAGAACCTCACCGAGGACATTGACCGCAAGCAGCTCGCCAAGCTGGCGCATCTGAGCGAGGGGGCCTTCAGCCGCTTCTTCCGCTCCCGCACCGGAAAGACGGTGCCCGAATACATCAACGAAGTGCGCATCGGCCGCGCCTGCCGCATGATCGCGGAGGATCAGCAGAACATCACGGACATCGCCCTGGACTGCGGCTACCGGAACCTGGCCAACTTCAACCGCCGCTTCCGCGAAGTCGTGGGTAGCACGCCGCGCGAATACCGTTCGCAGATGCGCATGCTCGGCGGTGGAGGCCGCTGAAGCCTCTTCAGCCGAGAATGACGCTGATCACGCGCTCAATGTCCGCATCGCTCGATGAGGAGCATGAGGGCAGTGAGAGGCAGTTTTGGTAGAGACCTTCGGCCACAGGGCAGGGGAGCTTCACCGCATCCTGGTGGGCAGGAGACAGATGTCCGGGCTGCCAGAGCGGCCGGGCCTCGATGCGGGCTGCTTTGAGCTTGTCGCGCAGCTCACGGGCCGTCATTCCAAAGGTGGCGGCATCCACGCGCACGGTGGTGAGCCAGCAGTTGCTCTTCACCCCCTCGGCTTCCCCTTGAAACTGGAGTCCGGGATGCTGGCCAAGGTGCTTCAGATACAGGGCATGGATCTCACGCCGGCGCTGCACGTAGCCTGCGAGTGCCTCCATCTGTGCGCAGCCAAAGGCGGCCTGGATGTTGGTGAGGCGGTAGTTGTAGCCGACCTCGTGGTGGATGTATTCCTGCGGATCATCCTTGGCCTGGGTGGTCAGATAGCGGGCTTTTTTGGCCCAGGCTTCATGATTGGTGACGATCATGCCGCCTTCGCCGGTGGTGATGATTTTGTTCCCGTTGAAGCTGTAGCAACCCAGATGTCCGATGCCTCCCACCGCCCGGCCCT
>CALDGV010000571.1 GCA_937941745.1 uncultured Prosthecobacter sp.
TGGTGGAGGTGAACCACCAGGCAGGTGTCCACCATTCATGCGCGCTTGGTGGCGGCTGTTCAACCCGGCGCATGGGGGCGTAGGCCACAAAAAAGTTGCCCATGGCCGTGGCTGTCAGCAGCAGGCAGCCGAGCAGCACCAGAATGTTTCCACCGCTCCGGATCAGCAATGAAAGTGCCAGCAGGAACAGCAGCAGCGCGAAGGTGAAGCTCGCCACGATCAGCCAGGGCCAGTGAGGCGCTTTTTTCATGTATTCGGTGATGTAGCTTTCCGTGAGGCTCAGTCCGCTCTCGGCACCTCCGACATGTCCGTAAACCAAGGCTCCGAGCACGACGAGCAGGCAGAGTGCCATGCCGGTGTCGATCAGTCGTGCCAGGAGTGAACGGTTGTTCATGAGTTTTGCGGCAGCTTTGCACTTAGGCTTCCTGGTCGGAGCGCATGACTGATGGTGCTTGTGATTCAAGCTGGAACTGTTCGGTAGCGCTGCCACTGCATGAGCGACATTGGGCCATTGCTGCAGGTTATCTTGCTGCCAGGATCTCCTGGGCCAGTTTCAGCAGCGCTTGGTTCGCTGCAGCGACGCGATCCTTGGCGGTCGCTGGAGTCATCTTCAGCGGCATGGCGATGCGAAAAAAGCGGCTGCTGACTTCGGCACCTGTCACCGGCTGCAGCTTCCAGGTTCCTTGCAGCAGCATGGTGTTGTTGTCGTCTGGCTCAAATTGGGTGATTCGCAGTTCCAGCAAGTCTGTGTAATCCAGTGTGGCAAAGCGCTCCACTGGGTGAATGTTCGTTGAGCCTGTCAGCCGGCTGAGGTTGTTTGCCACGACTCTGGAAATGGCGACATCCAGCGGCTCCGCCCATAGGTCGAGGTCGCTGGTCACGAGTTCTCCGTTCCGTCGGGTCACCAACTGCTCGCAATCAAGATAGTTGGGCAGTGCAGCACGGCTGACGGCGATGGCAGGCGCGGCGGCTGTTAAGCGTCGCTCAGGCGCCACTGGTTCCAGCAGATGATGTACTGCCCTGTCTCTGACGGGGCTGACCAGGGCGCAGCCGCCAAGCAGCAGCGTGAGCATGATGAGCAGGTATCTCATGGCTTCTTTTCCTTGCCCGAAAGGATGGAGTTTGGGTTGCGCTTCAGGTCATTGGCCAGCTCTTTGATGGCACGGGCGGCATGTTCGGATTCTTCGAGGACTTGCTGCAGCCTCATCAGCACAGGCGCACGTGGGTTGGCCACCTTGGAGATGTCTTCTGATGCCGTTTCAAGCTGTGCAAAGGCCGTTGAGGCCTGCTGCACGGCTTTTTCCATCTCAGCCAGCACGGGCTCGATGCCCTGGTTAGCCTTGGCAGCGAACTCATTCAGCTTTGCCAGCGCCGTGTCCAGGTTGTCGATGGCCTTGCCTAGCTTTTCGCTCCCGGTCAGCTTGTTCACGTCGGCGGTGATGCTTGCGAGATTGTCGTTGATCTCCTTCATGCGCATGCCGTCAATCTGCACCTTTGCGCTGGCCAGCGTGGTGCGCAGATCACCGATCAAGCCAATAAAGTCGATGCTGTTGATCTTCTTCAGCCCATCACTGATGCTTTGCATGAGCGCGTCGAGTTCGGTGCCGACCGTGGGCACGACGGGATACGGAGATTTTACCGGAGGCTCGAACACTAGGCCGGGTTCGTTCGGTGCGATGTCGAATTCGATGTCCATCTGTCCGGTCACAAAGCTGATCTGCTTCATGCGCGCACGCAGGCCGCTGGCCACGGCGTTCTGAACGCCAGCCTCGGTGGTGAAATCAATGCCGCCAGACGTCGCTCCGGCAGCGGCTAGCTGCCTGGAGGAGAGTTCAACGACGATCGGGATGATCTTGCGGTTCTCCTTCGGGTCAACCAGCACGCTGATCGAATTCACACGTCCGATGCGCACACCGCCGAAGCGCACCTCCGAGCCTACCAGCAGTCCATCAGCGCTCTTGTCAAAGTAGAGCATGATGTTCGCGGTCTTTTCAAAGAACTTGCCGGCGCCCAGCAGCACCATCGCCGTGCCTGCAAGCAGCAGGCCGCCGAGCGTGAACAGTCCGATGAGGGTGGGGCTGGCTTTTTTGCTCATGACGCAGGATTTGGTGCAAGGCCGCGGTTGAGGAAGAGCCGAACGGCGGGGTTGTCGGAGTGTTCTCGTAGATGCTTAGGATTGCCAAGGGCACCTTGCGTATGGGTGGCAGGATCAAGGAACAGTGCCGTGTCCGCAATACCAAAAATGCTCGCCAGTTCGTGCGTCACGATGACAATGGTGCAGCCCTGGCTGTCGCGCAGGCGCAGAATGAGATCGTCGAGCCGTTTTGCGCTGAGAGGGTCAAGCCCGCCGCTAGGTTCGTCGAGAAAAAGGATGTCAGGATCAAGCGCCATTGCACGGGCGATGCCGGCGCGCTTCTTCATTCCTCCGCTCAGTTGCGCCGGATAGTAGTCCTCGTAACCGGCGAGTCCGACCAGCGAAAGCTTGTAAGCCACGAGGTCG
Organism: uncultured Prosthecobacter sp.; assembly: GCA_937941745.1. Classification (GTDB taxonomy): domain Bacteria; phylum Verrucomicrobiota; class Verrucomicrobiia; order Verrucomicrobiales; family Verrucomicrobiaceae; genus Prosthecobacter. The sequence goes on from CALDGV010000571.1 coordinate 2,501, forward strand.
CGGACGGCTTTGGGTGGCAGTTTGCCAGCCTCCTCGACGAGCATGGCGATGTTTTCTCCGAGTGTGAGCGAAGACCACAGCGCCCCCCATTGATACATGACACCAAAGCGACGAATGAACCGCGCCCTTTCATCGCTGCTCACCGAGGTGAAATCTTCGCCATCGTAAAGAATGCGGCCCTTGGTGGGCTCCATGAGGCCCACAAGGTGACGCAGCAGCGTGCTCTTTCCGCATCCGCTTCCACCCATGATGACAAAGATCTCCTTGTCCTGGATCTCAAACTCCAGATCACGCATGATCACCACCGGTCCGTAGGCCATGGTGAGATCGTGAACACTGATTTTGGCTGGCATGGTCAGATGTCGAGGATGGTGAAAACGGCGGCAAAGGCCGAGTCGAGCACGACCACCCAGGTGATGGCGGACACGATGGCATGCGTGGTGGCCTCTCCCACGGCGGCGGAAGACCTGCCGGCCCGCATGCCCTGCATGCAGCCGCTGATGGCGATGGCCGCTCCAAAGAACACACTCTTGATGATGCCAAGGGAAGAGGTCGTGAGCGTGATCGACAGCAATGTTTCATTCCAGAAAAGGACGGCTGGTATCCCGACCATCGAGCCGACCATCATGCCACCCAGGATGCCGACAATGTTTGAATAAACGGTGAGCACCGGCATCATCACCACCAGCGCAAGCAGCCGTGGCAGCACAAGGAAGTCGAACGGGTCGAAGCCGGAGGTGCGCAGGGCGTCAATCTCCTCATTCGACTTCATGCTGCCGATGTGTGCTGCAAATGCCGCCCCGGTGCGGCCGCTCATGATGATCGCAGTCATCACCACGCCCATCTCACGAACCATTGCGATGGACACCAGGTCTGCCACCAGCAGGTTCGCGCCGAAGTTGGTGAGCTGCGCGTTGCCGACAAAGGCCAGGATCATGCCGATGAGAAAGCTGATCAGCGTCACAATCGGCAGTGCTTCAATGCCGCACTCCTGCACGGAGAGCCACAAGTCTGCCTGGCGGAAGCGTGCGCGCCCTGTGAGAAACCTGCCCACCGAAAGCGAGCATTGCCCTACAAACTCAACGACATCGAGCGTGCTTTCCCACGCACGCAGCGAAAGCCGCCCCAGCTTCACGGTGAATGGCACTTTGGGGGTGATGTCACTTGGTCCAATTTCCTCCGGCACAGCTAGCGCCAGTTCCAGCAGGCCGCGAAGATTGGCAGGAAGTCCTTCAAACGATGGCTGCATGCCTGGATCGGGTGGAGATGACCGCAAATGGGCCAGCAGGAATGCAGGCAGGGTTGAATCGAAGGCGCCCAAGGCATCCGTGATGTAGCGGTCAATGCTGCGATCCGGAGGTGCGCCTGTCACGACTGGCTCAGTCCCGCGACGCCAGTCGCCGGCCAGTTCGAGAATCGTCGATCCGGCCTCCTGCCTCCAGGTGGCGCGAGGTGGTGGGGCATCGGCAGCGGTTGTCATTGGAGGGGCATGGCCAGCAGCAGAATCACCGGAACGTGAGCGGGATGAATGTGTCTCTTTACATCATCCGGGTCAATGCGCACAACCTTGCATCGAAAGTTGCGTCCCGGGAGATGATGACAAGGATTGCAGTCAAATCAGCAATGAAACGGCGGGCGGCTCACGTTTTTGACTGCTGCATGCCCGCCCAGTTTAAAGACTACTGTGCCATTCTCGGTGTTTCACGCGATGCGAGCGCGGACGACATCAAGAAAGCCTTTCGCAAGCTCGCACGCCAATATCACCCTGATACTGCCGCCGACAAGAAGGCTGCGGAGGAGAAGTTTAAGGAGATCAACGAGGCCAACGAGGTGCTCAGTGATCCGGAGAAGCGTAAAAAATATGACCTCCTAGGCTCACGCTGGAATGAA
>CALDGV010000572.1 GCA_937941745.1 uncultured Prosthecobacter sp.
CGATCTGGCGCTTGGGATTGCCGTAGATCGGATCCCCCAGGATCCGATCTGGCGCTTGGGATTGCCGTAGATCGGATCCCCCAGGATCGGATGGCCCAGGCATTCCCGCATGTGCACCCGGATCTGGTGCGTGCGCCCGGTCAGCAGGCGGCAGCGGATCAGGGCGCTGCCGTGATGGGTGGAGACGTGCTCCCACTCCGTCACTGCCTCCTTGCCTGCACCATCGTAGAGCACGGCCATGCGCTTCCGGTCCACCGGATGTCGCCCGATCATGTTCTGAATGCGGCCGCTTTTCTCCTTTGGCAGGCCGTTGATGGCAGCCAGGTAGATCTTGCTCAGGCGGCGCTCCGCAAAAGCCTCTGTCAGCCGCCGGTGGGCGATGTCGTTCTTCGCCACCACCATGCAGCCCGAGGTGTCCTTGTCCAGGCGGTGCACGATGCCCGGCCGCAGCTCGCCACCGATGCCGCTCAGGTCGTCGCAGTGGTGCAGCAAGGCGTTCACCAGGGTCCCATCGGGGTTTCCTGCCGCTGGGTGCACCACGAGTCCGGGCGGTTTGTTCAGCACCAGGATGTCGCTGTCTTCAAAAAGCACGTCGATCGGGATGTCTTGAGCCACCACCTCCACCGGGGCTGCCTCGGGAATGGTCAGGGAAAGCTGGTCTCCCAGCTTCAGGGCTGCGCTGGCCTTGGCGGGCCTTCCGTTCAGGGTCACATGACCGTCTTTGATCAGGTCCTGCAGGCGGGAGCGCGAGAGGTCGGCAAAGCGGGAGGCGAGGTGTTTGTCGAGGCGGGAGCCGGCATCTGCGGCGTCAGTGAGGGTCCATTCCACCCCGCACCGTCCATGGGTGGGCCGTTTTCGCAATCATCAAATGGCCTCGCCGACGCTCACTTCGTTCGATGCCCCACGGCGGAGAGCCATTTGCCCTTCACCACGATGCGGTCCCAGTGGATACCGCATTTCTCCGCCACCTTCAGGCAGGGGCCGGCCTGGGATTTCAGGATGCCCGACGCCATCAGCACACCGCCTGGCTTCACCGAACGCACGATCTGCGGAAAGGACTGCTCCAGGATGTCCACAAAGATATTCGCGGCCACCACGTCCCACTGCTCCTTGGGCTCCCATTCCAGCACATCCACCTCCGTGAATCGGATCTTCGGCGTGCCGTTGCGTGCAGCATTTTCCTTCGACACTTTCACCGCCTTCGGATCAAAGTCACAGCCCCAGCACTTGGTGGCACCCAGCTTCTGTGCTGCAATCGCCAGAATGCCGCTGCCGCAGCCCAGGTCCGCCATGGTCCACTGGCTTCCCTGCAGGGGCTTGGCGGCATCCACCAGCATTCGCAGCACTGTCGCGGTCGTGGCGTGATGGCCCGTGCCAAAGGCCATGTCCGCCGGAATGGCCACGATTTCCCGGCCAGGATGTTTCTTTCGTTCCTTAGCGACCTCCTCCTCCGTGCGGGAACTGACCACGACCAGCCGGTCACGCACAATGATGGAGGGCATGGGCTCCTTGGAAAGTGCCGCCCAGTTCTGCTGCTTCACCTCGCGCACCGTGCCGCCCCATTCCTTCTGCACTGCCAGCACATCCTTCCGGGCTTCCGCATACACCTCCACCCGCACCATCGTGTGCCCTGGCACGGTAGTCAGCACCAGGTTGAGCTTTGGATGGCCGGAGAAGCGCTCTTCCCAGGCATCCATCCATTTTACAGAGGAGAGTTTGGACCAGACAAACATGACCTGCAGACCATGAACAGGTCGCCTGCCTGCGCCAGAAGACATTCTGCCTTCTCGGACCCCTCTGTGATTCTGAAAATTTGGTGAACGGTATTCATTTAATGTTCATTTGATTACTTGTCGAGGCGAGTCATCTTCTTTCATGACCTCCGCTCCTGAACCTGCCGCTCCCCTGCGCTGGCTTTTCCTCGATCTGAACAGCTATTTTGCCAGCGTGGAGCAGCAGTTGAACCCCGCTTTGCGAGGGCGGCCAGTGGCCGTGGTGCCCATGAAATCGGATTCCACCTGCGCCATCGCCGCCAGCCATGAAGCCAAGAAATTTGGCGTCAAGACCGGCACCAACATCGGGGAGGCCCGGCGTCTGTGTCCCGGCCTTGTGCTTGTTGAGGCAAACCACGCCCGCTACGTGGACTATCACGAGCTCATCAAGACCGAGATCGAGCGGCACTACCCCATCCAGGTGGTCGCTTCGATTGACGAGGTGGGCCTGCTGCTGGATGCCCGGCATCAGCCTGAGGCGGAGGCCGTCGCCCTGGCACGCCGGATCAAGGCGGGCCTGCGCCAGAACATCGGCGAATGCATCACCTGCTCCATCGGCCTCGCCCCCAACCGCTACCTGGCCAAAGTCGCCAGCGACCTCCAGAAGCCTGATGGTCTCAGTGTCCTTCATCTGCACGACATGCCCGCCAGGATCGCCCATTGGAAGCTCACCGACCTCTTTGGCATCGGCCGCCGCATGGAGCCCCGCCTCCTGGCCGCCGGCATCCGAACCATCCAGGACCTCTGGGAGGCCACCCCCGAGCAGCTTCATCGCATCTGGGGTGGCGTTGGCGGCAACCGCTTCTGGCACGAGCTGCATGGGGAAGATCTGGGGCACTTCGCCTCCCAGTCCCGCAGCATAGGGCACAGCCATGTCCTCGCGCCCGAATTTCGCAAGCCGCCCCAGGCGGTCATCGTGGCCCGCAGGCTCCTTTCCAAGGCCGCCAGCCGTTTGCGCCGGTCAGGATACCGGGCCGGGTCGGTCAGTCTCAGCGTTCGCAATGAGGAGCGCGGCCGCGGCGAGGCTGGCCTCCGTCTCCCCACGCGGGTTTCAGACACCTTCACGCTCATGGAGGCGCTGGATCAGCTCTGGCCCCAGGCCATGACTGGCATCCGCTGGGCCCGGGTCAAAAAGATCTCTGTCACCCTTCATGACCTTGAGGAAGCCTCCGCTCCCAGGCAGATGGAGCTCTTTCCTGAGCTCCTCCCCCTCAGCCCCGATCAGGTCGCCCGGCGTGACCGCCTCTCCGGCATCATGGACGACCTGAACCAGCTCTACGGGCGCGACAGCATCGCCCTCGGCTTCGTGCCCAGCCAAGTCCGCACTTTCTCCGGCACCAAGATCGCCTTCACCCGCATCCCCGACCGTGAGGAGTTCCAGGAATAAGCGCCGTGTCAGGCCCATCCTCGGGCTCAGCTCTGCCGCGTCCGAATCGCCAAAAGCTCCTTCATCACGTGATTGAGCTTCCCGCTCCACTCGGCCGTTCCGAAGGCATCATGCAGCGTGCGGTAGAGGGCGTAGATCTCGCGATAGACGGCGACGTTTTCGGGGATTGGGTGGTAAACCTTCTCGCGGATGGCGGTGACTTTGGATTGGAGGTCCTGCCAGGTGCCGGCTCCGGCGGCGGCGGCTCCGAAGATGGCCGCGCCGAGGGCGCAGGTCTGCTCGCTCTGGCTGACTTTCATCGGCTTGCCGATGATGTCGGCGTAGATCTGCATCAGGGTGGCATTCTTGATGGAGAGACCGCCTGTGTTCACGACTTCCTCGATCTTCACGCCGTATTCCTCGACCCGTTTGATGATGGTCAAAGCACCGAACGCCGTCGCCTCGATGTAAGCGCGGTAAATCTCATGCGCCTCGGTGTGAAGCGTCTGGCCGAGCAGCAGGCCGGTGAGGCGCACATCGACGAGGATGGTGCGGTTGCCGTTGTTCCAATCGAGCGCGAGCAGGCCCGTGGCACCGGGTTTCTGGCCTTCCATGGC
>CALDGV010000573.1 GCA_937941745.1 uncultured Prosthecobacter sp.
TATGCCTGTGATGCCAGAGTTGATCGTGATGCCTCGATTGCTGTTGATGACAGGATTTCCTGTGCCGGTGATTTGCAACGCACCACCGCCGAAAGTCAGGCTATCAGGCACCACGGCTATGGGAGCCATGCCAAGGCTGGCATCGGATGAAATGGCCAGGATGCCAGCGTTGATGATTGTATTGCCAGTGTAGGTGTTTGCGCCCTCCAAGTTCAACCTTCCAGCCCCGGTCTTGGTGATGCTAAAACTGCCGTCAATAACTGACTGCACGGTGGCATTGAGGGCGTTGGCCACATTAAACTCTGAATGGGATGCCATTTGCAAGGTCCCACCATTCAGCGTCAGTTGTCCCTCCTCGAAAAGCAGCCCTCCGATGCTTTGGATGCCAGAGACCGTGACGTTGTAGCTGCCTCGTGCATTGCTCCCTGCAGCAAACGCTAAAACATCTCCAGCATTCCAAGAAGAAAGCGTCCCCAAGGCACCACCGGTCAGATCTGTATTGAAGAACAGATTGGATGCATCCCACGTCCCTGCAGCCTGAAAACCTCCTGAAGCGCCGGTGCTGGTGCCATTGATGTCCCAGAACACCACAGCAGCTCTGGCAGGATGACTCACCTGCCAGAAGGCAGTCAACGCGATGAGAAAGTGACTGAGCAGAATGCGATGGCGGCGAAGGCGTATCATGGTCGGCATTTTTGCGTAATAAACCGCCATGTTACGGCCTTTACCCTTCTTGTTGTTAGCAACAATTTACCAGAGGAGCATTTTTTCCAAAAAGGCGCTACAAAACCCCTCTTTCATCAGCACTTAGCTTAGTCCATTTGATCAAACCAAGGCCTAACTCAAACCACAAAAAGGGTGCAGAGTTCATGATCCTAGCCTTCGGCCATTTTCTACCGTTCTCTTTTCTACATTCAGCCACTCAACTCCGCGCAGGCACCATGGTGTGGTCATTTTGTATCCGGATTGACCAGGAAAGCGGAATTCCGGTCCTTCCCTTTAGTCGAAAAAGCACCATGACGAAGCAGGAACCAAAGCATCCTCAGCCCATAAAAAAACCTCACGGGAATTTAATCCCGTGAGGCTTTGAAAAAGCCGACTGGTCTCAAACGCTGCGGCGACGGCGTAAAAGCAGCACCATGAGACCGATCAGGAGTAGCAGAGCACGCGAGGGCTCGGGAATGATCACCACTGAAATGAGTCCCTGAGAGTAGATTTGGCTGACATCCCAAGCGAGACTCTGGCCACCAAGGTCAGGCAGGTAGTCAAAGTTGCCGATGGTGCCTGTAAGGTTGCTGAAGGCCCCCGTGACTGCAGCACCACCAGTCAGACCAGCCCAGTCAAACAGTCTCCAGGAAGTGCCAGCGACCCAGGAACCATCAATCGGCAAGGCCGTGCTCAAGTTTAGCGTCGAGCCAACTCCGATGACGAAATTCTGACTGCTGGAGATAGCCAGACGATCAGCCGTTGTGGCACCGTTTTCAATTCCGCTTCCCTGGCCACTGAAAATGTCAAAGGAGAGAGGACCGTTGATAGTGATCGAGCCTGTTCCGGAAGTGCCCAGGCTCATCAAACTACCCACCGTGTCACCACCATTGCCAACCGAGAGGCTGCCGCTGATCGAAACACTCTTGTCAGCAGCAGCAACAATCGCTCCGATACCGCTGAGGGTTGTGCCGGTAGAGGTGGTTACTGCCCCAAGGCCCGTGGCTGAACCGCTCGTGTTGGCAAGGCGGAGAGTGCCTTCAGTGACACTGGTGTCTCCAGTATAGGTATTGCCGTTGCCCATGATCAGGACCCCAGCAGTGGTCTTGCTAAATGCTCCACCTCCATTCAACTGAGCCAGACCGCTCAGGGTGCCAGACTGGGCGTTGAATGTGATCGTTTCAGCAGCGCTTCCGATGCTGCTTCCTCCCATATTCAGGGCCCCGCCATTCAAGACAATGCTTGCGTTGGCCACACCGGCACCTGATGCCGTACCTCTGATCACATTGCCGCCCATGGTGACGGTGCCACCAGAGATGTTGATGGTGGCGGTGGAGGTTGGGGTTCCAGTGCCTCCTGTCGAAGTGGTGGACGCCATGGTGACTGCCGTGCCAGAGGTGGCGCCAATGGTCACATTGCCACCACTGATGTTAATGGTGGCCGTCATCTGGGGAGCCGGATTCGTTCCATAAGCTCCAGTCTGACTAGCCATGGCAGTGATGCCATTCTGGATGGTGACGCTGCCACCTCCAAGATTCATGGTTGTAGAGGTGTTGCGCGCAAGACCTGCACCATTCGCCGTGTCCCCTGTGCGAGTGGACAAGCTCAGGCTTGTCATGTCCAACGTTCCAGCATCAAAGCCGAAGCTGTTCGTGTAACTTGAGCCACGACTTGAATTGCCGATGGTCACCACATCGAACAGCAGGTCAGCAGAATGGCCCGAGACGTCGAAGTTGTTGGTCTCCGGCGCAGCGACACCCGTAGCCTGGCCCGTTCCCATGTTGAAAGCGGCCCGCCCAACCCCATCTGCTGCACGCACCACCAGCGATCCAAGCGTTCCACTGCTGAAGAGGATGCGTCCAAGGTCGCGGTTCGAGGTTCCGATGTTGATCGTATTCACATTGAAGACGTTCGACCCCGTGCCGAGATACAAGGAGTTGATCTGTCCCACGGAGCCTGCTCCCTGGCCACCATCGCCCACAGAGAGCGTCGCAGCTGTCACCGTGGTATTGGCTGGCAGGGTCAGAGTTGAATAAGTATCGTTGACATTCGTACCTGAAGTAGAAGCCACCCGGAAAACCCCGTTGGTGGTATTCAAAGACACATTCAAACTGCCCAGGCCGCTGAAGTCAGCAATTGTGGTATTGCCGTTGGCCGCAGAACCTCCCACGCGGAACGTGGCACTTGCGGCGAGGTTGGTGACCACCAGCGCGCCGCCGCCGGAAGAGGCAAGACGCGTGTTGCTCAGAGCGCCAACACCGCTTCCGATCACGGCATTGCCGTTGATCGTCAGGGTCTTGCCGGAAGCAATCTGAAGGTGGTTGATGTTTGTATCTGAATTTGTCTGCATCACCAGAGACCCGAAACTGGAATCTTGCAGGACTTCAAGACGTCCCGCAGTGGTGATGTTGTTGGCACTGCCAAACTGAAGGGCGCCTGTCAGATTCTGAGAAGCACTAAGGCGTAGAATACCATTATTGACGGAGGTGGTGCCGCCGTAGCTGCTGGACTGGCTCAGGTTCCAAGTATTCGTGTCGGCCTTCAGAACGCTCAGGAGTGCTCCAGCACCCAGGTCGGACAAAGGTTGAGAGATCTCATTGACTATGGAAGGATCGGAAATTCCGCCTAAAGTCAGAGTTTTGTTGCCGTAGGTTTCAAAGCGGACGCCGCCATTATAAACAATGGCACCGGTGCCGCTACCATTCAGGGTCGCACCACCTGTAGTACCTTGCATGCCGATGATGCGGTTCGTGCTGTGGCCCGTGCCATTATAGGTCAATACAGCAGTCGTAGTGGTAAGACCCAGGCGAATGACACCACGCTCTACCGTCGATGGATTTCCCAAAGCACTCGCACCTCCACCAACGTTCGCAATGCTGTTAAAGATTAGAGTTCCAGCCTGAACTTCGGTCACTCCAGTGTAGGTGTTCAGACCCGTCAAGGTCAGGACGTTTGCCTGATTCTTGAAAAGGCCTGCAGAACTTCCGGCAAGAATGGCTTCCACCGTGATGTCTCCTGTGTTTGAGAAGGTGAATCCTGAACTGGAAGTAATGGTGCCAGTGCCGGTGATCGCAGGAGAGGCTCCAGAAGTGGTGACTTGGCCGACGCTGATGCTGCTGCTACCAAGGGCAAGCGTCGCTCCAGTGCCGACGTTGAGCGCGCCACTTCCGACGGCGTTGTTTGCTCCAACAACAAGCGTTCCCGCTGTCACTGTGGTTGAACCTGTGCGCGTGGAAGCAGCATTGAGAGTCAGTGAGCCCAAACCCGACTTAACAAAGGCACCGGCCCCCACACCAAACGGGCTGGCAAAAGCAACATCGTTGCCATTTGTGTCCAGGGTGCCTCCACCCGTCAGGAAAGATACAGAGCGGGAGGACACGTCATCGACAAAGCCAGCGCCCAGACGGAGTGCACCTCCAGCGAAGACCAATTGACCAGTAGATCCACCAATGTTGGCAAGACTGGAAATTTCCAGCACACCTTCATTCAGCGTCGTTTTGCGCGCACCACCGCCAGCGGTGTTGTTACCCGAAAGAACCAGGGTGCCACGACCGGACTTGACGATGTCAGCAGAGCTCACCAGGAGAGAGGAAATGCCAACTGACAGGGTGGGTGTCGCTGCGGCATAGGATGGATTGACGACATGGAACACGTATTCCTGCACAGGTGTTGAGATCCCATCATCAAAACCACCGACATTGACAATGTGCGCCGAGGATGCCGTCGCAGATGGATTCAAGGTGAAGAGGAAGGCACCGCTATTATTGATCAACTGCTGTCCTGTACCACTTCCGGTAAAGTTGACCGTGGAGGCATCTGTGTTGCTGTTATGGATGACCAGTGCGTTGAGCGTTCGCCCGGACAAACCTGTTGAAGATGTAGCCAGGACCTCACGGACGTTGTTGGTTGCCCCAGCGGCAGCGTAGGTGGAGTATTCTGTGGTGAGATCAAGGGGACGGAAGCCAGCCGTGGCGGTGTAAGTCGCCAAAGAATTCCCCATGTTGCTGGCAGTGATGGCACCAATGCCAATATCCTCGGCAATGACCCACGGCAAAATGCTGGTCGTCACGCTGCCAGCCGCACCAGCTCCGCCGATCATCGAAGCGATCATCGCAGACTCATTGGCGGCGATGATGCGAAACTGTGCACGGCGTCCGCTTGTGGCAGACATAGTGTTACCTCGGACGACCATCGTAGCGCTGTTCTGCCTCACGACGTTCCCGGCACTCAGCACCGTGGCAGCGTTTGCTGTGGTCGTTTCAGCCCGCACGTAGCTGGCCCCGGAAGCTGCTGTAACGACACCCACCGTTTCACTCTGCCCGCTGCCCTGGTCACGGCGAATCCAAAGACCGCCAGCAACAGTCGCATTACCAATAGCCGAGTTCAAAGTAATGTCTGAGGTGTCAAGAATCTGGTTACCTGAAGTCGTAGTGCCATTCTTGTCCATAAGAAGGCCGGCAAGGTTGTTGACGGTGAAGGATGAGGCGTTGGTCGTGCCTCCAGCACTGAGGTGGAAGAGCCCGCCGTTGACCAGGACGTTTCCTGTAAAAGACGAACTGCTGTTGGTCATAGCCAAGTTAGACGTGCTTGCGGCACTAAGCACGATGTTACCAGACCCAGTGAACAGCCCGGCATACGTGGTGTTGGAGGACTGATTCAATGTCAGCGTGTGAGATCCAACCTCGACGGTGGCCAAAGACGACAGGCCTGAAGTCGCACTTCCACCTTGCAGACGCCCAATCGTTTCACTGCCCAGAAGCCGTAGCGTGGAGACACGGTCATCGGCCAAGGTGACAAGCGACGTGTCACCGATCGCACTGCCTCCCATGACCTCCAGAATGCCGTTCTGAATCTCCGTCACACCTGTGTAAGTGTTGGATCCGGAAAGCCTGAGCACACCCGTGCCCGATTTGATGATGCCATTGTTCACACCAATGGTGGATCCGATTGTGAAAGTGCTCGCACTGTCCTGAGTAATCATGAACTCGGGGATGTTGGATGCCTGAGCACCCGAGGCAAGAACCGCACCCAGTATGCTTGGAGCTCCCGACGTCACCTGATCAGTGATCAGAATGCCGCCGCTGACAATGCCGAGGACGCCACCAGCAGAAACATTCACTGCGGCACCCGTGGATGCATTGTAGCGCAGGCTGTTGATGCTGATCCTGTTCACACTGCCGGCAAACCCTGAGGCATCACTGATATTCTCTCCAATGCCCCAGGAGCTGACATTATCCTGAAGGGTTGTCACTGCAGCTACAATGTTGCCATCGCTGGAATTGGACAGATTCCGGGCAAAATACACTCCTGTTCCGTCATTGACTGTGGCCCAACCGCCAAGAATGGCGTTTGCTG
>CALDGV010000574.1 GCA_937941745.1 uncultured Prosthecobacter sp.
GATCGCCGCCCTGAAGGCAGGCCTGCCGCCGGTGGAGAAAGCCTTTGCCGAAGCACGCGCCAAGCTCGAATCCGACATCAAGGTGCTAGATGGCAAAAAGGCTGAGGTCGCCAAGGCCACGGAAGCCCTCGAAGCCACCAAGGCCAAGAAAGCCAGCGCCGAGGCCGCCATCGCCGCCGCAGAGAAAGACAATCCCCAGCGCGACAAGAACCTCGCCGAGATCAACGCCGAACTCGCCAAGATGCAGCCGCAGCTCGAACCGCTGCGCACCAAGGTGAAGCAGCTTGAAGCGCAGTATCTCACGATGCTGCCGAAGTGAGGAAAGACCTGCCCCTGCCGCCCGGCTGCGTCGCCGCATGCCGGGCGTGCCATCACCGGACCTGGGAAGCCGGGGCGAGCACGGCCCAGAAAGAAGCCTTTCTACACACCCTCCTGGGTCGCTGGCAGGAGCAGTTGCAGCCGCTGAGCCTGCCTGAGCCACACCGGCGCTGGCATTACCGCACACGGGTAAAGCTGTCCACCCGCTGGCAGGAAGGGCGCTGGGAGTGCGGCATGGAACCGCGTGATGACTTCATCCCCCTGCCCGACTGCCCGGTTCATGCTTCCTGGGTGAATGCCGCCTTTGCCGCCATCCTCACCGCCCTGCCCGGCCCGGCAGAACTGCCTCTGCGCTACCTCGTGCAGAGCGGCGGCATCACCACCCTGATCGTCAAGGCCGCGCCAGCCCAGGTCGCCCGGCTCATGCCCGACCTCACTGCACGCCTGCAGGGACTCGGCCTGGAGCACCACATTCAGGCCCTGAAAGTACATGCCCATCCTGCGGCAGGGCGGCGGCTCTTTGCTAAAAACGGCTGGTTCACCGTCTTTGGTCCCGACTGGGTGCAGGATGATGCCGGACTCTGGCACGGCCCCACTTCATTCCAGCAGGCGCTGCCGGAAATGTACCGCGCCTCGGTTCAGGCCGCAGAGCACTGGCTTCAGCCCGGCCCCGACGATGCCGTGGTGGACCTCTACTGCGGCATTGGCGCCACGCTTCAGCGTTGGACCGCCGCCGGAGCCCGCACCCTCGGCATCGAGGCCAGTGTGGAGGCCATCGCCGCAGCCCGGCGCAATGCACCGGAAGCCACCGCCCTCGTCGGCTACTGTGCCAGCCGCCTGCCCCAGCTTCGAACCTTCGCCGCAGAGGCTGCGCGCCGCACTCTGGCTTATGTCAATCCGCCACGCACGGGTTTGGAACCGGAAATCAGCACCTGGCTCGGCAGCGAGCTGCATCCGCAGCGCATCGCCTACCTTTCCTGCAGTCCTGGCACCTTGCGGCGCGACCTCCTGCTTCTTGAAGCCCAGGGCTTCCGCATCTCCCGCATCCAGCCCTACGATTTCTTTCCGCAGACGCACCATGTTGAGGTGCTCGCCTGCCTGGAAAGCACGTCTTGAAGCGCCGCCGCCGCGTAACAAAATGCACCTGCCATGAAAACACGTCCTTGTGCCCTCGCCCTCGTCGCCGTCGTCCTTCTGTGCCAGTGCCGCGGCAGCGGCGGACCCGCCCAGCGCGTCGGGTATGAGATGGACCGCGCCGCCTACAAGGTCGGCGGCGGCATCGCGCGCGCCGGACACTCCATCCAGCGCGCCGCCCGCTAGGCCTCAAAAGGTCGCGTGCACCCGCGCCAGCGCCATCAGCATGTAGGAGGTCGTCAGCGTCGTGTCGCTCTCCATCCAGCGGCCCTCGCTGTTCGCCCAGGATCCGTCCCCCTTCTGGATGCTCAGCAGCTTGCCCGCCAGGTCGGCACGCCAGTCAATCACCTTGCCATCCTTCGTCTTCAGAAAGTCCACATCGGCGATCGCCAGCGCCTTCGCCATCGTGTGGAAGTAGTAGAACATTCCCTGCGCGCCCAGGCCCGGGTTCTCGTCGAGCGTGTAGTTCTCGCTCAGCCACTGTAGCACCGCCTTCACATTCGCATCGTCCTTGCCCACCCCTGCATAGATGAAGCTCAGCAGACCCGCATAACTGATGCTGCCGTAGCTGCGCAGCGCCGTGCGGCCATCCGGCGTCTTGGTTTCACCACCACGTGTCTCGCCAGGGCTGTAGATGAAACCGCCCTTGTCCTTCGGGTCCGTGCTCACCCATGAGGCCTTGTTCGACTCCGGCATGTTCTGACAGTTCTTGATGAACTGGATCGCTGCCGAGTAGTTCAGCTGCGGTTCAGCCTTCCCTGCGTCCCCTTTGTCCGCCAGCAGTTCCTGCGCGTAATACAGCGCCTCCAGGGCAAAGTGCGTGTTCGAAAGGTCCGCATGCGCCGGGTTGTTCGGCTTTGGCGTCCCATAGCCCACGCCACCGTCAAAGGGATTGTCCAGCTTCCCCTTCTCATCGAAATCGTTCTGCTGCCCAATGATGAACCGCCGCGCCGCCAGCAGCGTCGCCTCACGTTCCTGGCTCGGTGCCAGCATTAGCGCCGTCAGCGCCAGCGAGGTGTTGTAGTTCGCCCGCGCCTTCACGTAGATGCCGCCGTCCGGCTGCACGTTCTTCATCAGAAAGGCGATCCCCTTCTCCGCCTCCGGCGGCAGCGGATCGCTCGGCTTGCGCTCCGGCGCCAGCAGCAGGCTCGTCACCGCCAGCGCCGTGAAGGCCACCGGTTCCGCATCGCCCCACTGCCCTGTCTCCGGATTCTGCTTCGATTTCAGAAAGGCCAGCCCACGGTCGTAGGCCAGGCGGATCTCCTGCTTCAGGGATTCATGCCGGGCCGGCTGGGTCGCAGCCTGGGAAAAAACGATCTGCGGCGCAGCCAGCAGCAGCGCGAAAGTAGCTTGGGCTTTCATGGTTGGGCGGGGGTGATGATGACAGTTACGGGGGTTCCTTCGTCAGGAATGTTTTCAGGCAGGGAAATCCACAGGTCGTCGCGCCAGTTTCCCTTGGCCGGAGAGTTCAGGATCGCGCCACGGTCCAGCCATACGGCGATCACACTGCCCTCGTGCTGCGCGATGAAGCCGCGCTCATCTATGTACGACCCATTGAAGATCCAGGTGTCCAGGTCCGAGGGTGGCTTCCGTAGATCGCTGTTCTGCACCATCAGGATCAAAGGCGCGCGCTTGATCTCCGCTCCCGCCTTCCATTCCACCTCGATCTTCACCCGGTTCGCCCCCTGGTCCTTCGGCGGCTCCTCCTTCCAGATTTTCGGCCGCTCCTCTTCCGGCACATGCTTCAGCAGCCCCTCCGTCGCAGGCTGGTAGTTTGCCAGCAGTAGCGCCACCTGGATCGCCGTCGGCTTCATTGTCGTCGTCAGCACTGTCTCATGCGTCTTGCCCGTGTCCGTCGTCAGCAGGTATTCGATCGGCGCCTTCTTCAGGCATACCTGCGCAGGCAGCCGCACCTCCCGTGTCGCCGCATTGATGCGGATCCCGTCCAGGTCATACTCCGTCGCGGAAAGCTTCTTCAGCTTCTGCTGCGCCTCCGCCAGCTGCTTCGCCCCATCCACCACAGGCTGGCCCGCCACCGCAGGCGCAGGCGGCGGCTGCTGTCCGGCCGCGGACAGCACGCACACGAGGAAAAAGAAGGCGCAGGAGCGGCTCATGCAGGCAGTGAAACGAAGGTAGGAGCGCATTCCCCCATTTGATTCCAGCTTTTCGCCCTCGCAATCGCCACTTGGACAGCTTTTGACCATTCCGCCCCGGCCAGCAGACAATCAACAACGAACCTTGCAGCTCAGACACGCTCCAGCTTGATGGGGACTGTGTTGCCGGAGGCAAACTGGGCGACATAAAGACTATGATCAGGAGTGACGACGAGATCATGCGGATGAATGAAAACCGGCTCCTGGTGTTTCATCGACTGAAGACGCCCCTGGTCATCGTAAGCTGGCGGGGTGCCGGCAATGTTGGAAACGACCTTGAGTTCGGCATCGAGGACGGAAACGAAGCCGCGTGAGTTGCGGTCCTTGGGCCAGTTGTCGGCGAGGTGGGCGACAAAGTGGTGCGCTCCATGCCGACGGATCTGGCGAGGGTTGCCGCCAGGAAGGTCCACCTCCTGGAGCTTTTGCCCCTCCAGGGAGAGGCGCAGGAGATGCTGCTGATCACTCATCGCAATGAGAAGGCTGGCTGGACCAGAAGCAGGCTCATCAGCCATGCCGCCATGAGGCCCCCAATGAACAATCCCACCCTCCTGACCGCCAAAGATGTGGGTGAAGTTTCCAGCAGAGTTGTAACGGGTGATGTAGTCGCGACCGTAGCCATCCAGGACGAAGAAGCTGCCGTCGGCAAGATGGAGGGTCCAGGAGGGCTTGTAGTCGGCCTCGCGCGTGTATTTGCCCTTATGGGCTGGCCAGCGCCACTCCTGAAGCATCTCACCATCAAGGGTGGTTTTGACGATTCGGTGGGTCTGGAGGCAGGTGATGAAGAGGACTTGGCGGCTGCCTTCAGTGACGATGGACAGGCCGTGGGCTCCAGGGAACTGGGTGCCCCATTTGCGGACCAGCCTGCCAGCTTGGTCATAGATGATGACGTTGTTGGCGGTATGATCGGTGAGAAGGATGAGATGACCTTCCCGGTCATGGACGATGCCATGACAGTTTTTAACGGGAGTCTTTTCATCCAGCGCGCCCCAGCCAGGGACGACACGGTAGCGAAAGTCCCCCTGTCCAACCATGGGAGAGGCGGCTCTGACAAAAGGAAAGCCCGCCACCATTCCGGCGGCGCTTGCTTGAAGAAAGCGACGGCGGCTGGGGGCGGGCGTCATGGAACTGGATGCTAGAGCTTAGCGGCCGAGGTTTTTCGCACCATTCACCTGGCTGTTCACGCGGAGGCGCAGTCCGTTGAGGCGGATGAAGCCGGTGGCGTCGTCCTGGTTGTAGGCCTTCGTCGGGTCCGCCTCCATCGTGGCGATGTGCGGATTGTAGAGGCTGAACTGGCTCTGGCGGCCTGCGGCATGGATGCCACCCTTGTAAAGCTTCACGCGGACGGTGCCGGAGACGTTCTTCTGGCTCTCGGTGACCAGTGCCTGAAGGGCAAGACGCTCAGGAGCATACCAGAAGCCGTTGTACACGAGCTTGGCATACTCAGGAATGAGGCTGTCGCGCAAGTGCATGACCTCACGGTCCATGGTGAGGGATTCGATCTGACGGTGCGCGAAGTGCAGGATGGCACCGCCGGGAGTTTCATAGACACCACGGCTCTTCATTCCGACGAAGAGGTTTTCCACCATGTCCACTCGGCCGACGCCATGCTTGCCGCCCAGTTTGTTCAGGGCCTTCATGACCTGCAGAGGATTCATGGGCTTGCTGTTGACCGCGACGCAGTTGCCCTTTTCGAAGTCGAGCACGACGTATTCAGCCTTGTCCGGAGCATCTTCAGGGAAGACGGAGAGGGTGGTGAAGTAGTCGCGGTACTTGGTGTCACCGGCGTTGAACCAGGGGTCTTCCAGGATGCCTGCCTCATAGCTGATGTGGAGGAGGTTGCGGTCCATGGAGAAGGGCTTCTTGGCACTGGCCTGGACGGGGATCTTCTTGTCTTCGCAGTACTGGATCATCTCAGCGCGGCCGGGGAACTGGTTACGGAACCGCTCATCACGCCAGGGGGCGATGATTTCGAGGTCAGGAGCCAGGGCGGCGGCGGTCAGTTCGAAGCGAACCTGGTCATTGCCCTTGCCGGTGGCACCGTGGCCAATGGCGGTGGCACCTTCTGCCTTGGCGATTTCCACCATGCGCTTGGCAATCAGAGGACGGGCAATGGAGGTGCCGAGGAAATACTGCCCCTCATAAATGGCACCAGCCTGCATCATCGGGAAGATGAAGTCGCGGGCAAACTCCTCCTGGAGGTCGTCCACGTAGATCTTGGAGGCTCCAGTCTTCTTGGCCTTGGCGTTCAGTCCCTTGAGCTCATCGTCCTGGCCGATGTTCGCACAGAAGGCGATCATTTCGGCATCGTAGGTTTCTTTGATCCAGGAAAGGAGAACGGAGGTGTCGAGACCACCGGAATAGGCGAGGACGATTTTTTTCTTCATGAAGAGTCGGGGAGAGGGGCGCGAGACTAGGCCGTGTTTCCTTTCCCGCAAGGAGTGAAAGCCTCCTGGAGGAAGGATGCCCTGGCCTGATGCGGAAGTCTCAGCGTGCCGCCTTGACCCTGGAGCGCATCCATCTAATCTCCGCGCCCGTTTTTAGACCCCCTACCCCAAACTACCTGAAATCCCCATGAGCACCCCAACCACCCATGAGTTCCAGGCCGAAGTAAAGCAGGTCCTGGACATCGTGATCCACAGCCTGTACACCGACCGCGAGATCTTCATCCGTGAACTGGTGTCAAACGCGGCTGATGCGCTGGAGAAAATGCGCCTGACTCAACTGACGGAGAAGGAGATCTTTGAGGCGGACAAGCCTCTGGAAATCTCCATCACTTCCGATGAGGACGCAGGCACGATCACCATCGCCGACACCGGCATCGGCATGACCCGGGCGGAACTGGTGGAAAACCTTGGAACCATTGCACACTCAGGCTCGAAGGCCTTCGCCTCTGCACTCAAGAATGCCGGCAAGGGCAGTGATGCCTCGCTGATCGGTCAGTTCGGCGTGGGCTTCTACTCCGCCTTCATGGTGGCCGAAGAAGTGAAGGTCTATACGCATTCCTGGCGAAGTGAAGGCGAGCACCTCGTGTGGACCAGCACTGGTGTGGGCACCTACACGATTGACGAAGCCCCTGACCAGAGCCGCGGCTGCCGCATCGTCATCAAGCTGAAGGAGGATGCGAAGGATTTCGCCAAGTCTTGGACGGTGAAGAGCGTGCTCGGCAAATACTCGAATTTTGTCGGTTTCCCGATCACCCTGAACGGCGAACGCGTCAACACGGTGGAAGCCATCTGGCTGAAGAGCAAGGATGAGGTCAGCGAGGAGCAGTACGATGCCTTTTATAAGTTCACCGCCAAGGCTTTCGACAAGCCGAGCTACCGCCTGCACTTCCAGGCCGATGCGCCGCTGGTGATCAATGCACTGCTTTTCCTGCCAGAACAAAACATGGAGATGTTTGGCATGGGTCAGATGGAGCCCGGCGTCGGTCTCTATTGCAAAAAAGTGCTGATCGACCCGCATCCACCCAAGCTGCTGCCTGACTGGATGCGCTTTGTGAAGGGCGTGATCGACTCAGAAGACCTGCCGCTGAACATTTCCCGCGAATCCATGCAGGACAGCGCTCTGGTTCGCAAACTGGGCGAGGTGGTGAGCAAGCGTTTGCTGAAGTTCCTGGACAAGGAGGCTCAGGATGACCCGAAGAAGTTTCAGGAATTTCATGCCAAGTTCAGCCGCTTCTTCAAAGAAGGTGTGGCCACCGATCATGCAAACCGCGACGCCATCGCCAAGCTGCTTCGCTTTGAATCCAGCCTGACGGAAAAAGGAGAGGTCATCGGCCTCGGTGACTACGTGAAGCGGATGAAGGAGGACCAGAAGGCCATCTACTATCAGGTGGCCCCGAGCCGCGCAGCCATTGAGGGCGGCCCATACCTCGAAGCCTTTAAGTCCAAGGGTTACGAGGTGCTCTTCCTCTATGAAACGATTGATGAATACGTCGTCTCCACCCTGCCGGAGTTTGATGGCAAGAAGCTCCAGGCGGTGAACAGTCCTGATGTGGACCTGGGCGACCTAGCTACAGAAGGCGAAGCCTTGAATGAAGACGATACCAGTGCCTTCACTGGCTGGCTGAAGGAGACCTTGGGTGGCGGAGTGGAGGATGTGCGAGCAGGCAAACGCCTCGTCAGCGCCCCGGCGCTGGCCATCACGCCGGAAGGCGAGATGACACCTCAAATGCGCCAGATGATGAAGGCCATGAAGCCGGATGAAGTGGAGGCCCCCAAGGTGATCCTGGAAATCAACCCGCGTCATGATCTTGTGAAAAAGGTCAATGCCCTCCGCCAGAATGATGCGGACCTCGCAAAACTCCTGAGCGAGCAGATTCTCGACAACGCACTGCTGAGCGCAGGGCTGCTCGATGATCCGCAGCGGGTCGTGACACGCACAGAGAAGATCATGGCACGCATTCACGCGTAACCAATTGAATCGTCATAAGAAAAGGCCGGAGATGCACCCGCATCTCCGGCCTTACTTTCAAGCAACCAGGGACAAACGAACGTTCAATTCCACCAGCGGAACCACTGATTCATCCAGCCAAGCGCTGCAGCGAGAGCGCCAAAAACAACCAGGAGCTCGACGAGCTTGCCTAGGCGTGCGTTACGGCGAGCCCGACGCTGCACCAATGGCAGCTTGGCGGTCTGGCGTTTCGTTCGTGAGAAAGTGGGCTCTAGGGCTGGGAGGGTGTTTCGCGTGGACAATCGACGCTGACGCATCTGAGCAGGCGCCTGGGCGATGGTGCACTCGAGGCGCTCAATCTCCTGCTCCAGTTCACGTGAGCGGGTTTCCAGCTGCCTGATGCGGCGAGCGGAAGGCTTGGCCTCCTGTGAGGGTGCAGCCAGAATGTCCGAGACCGAACGAGGACGCAAAGTGCGGACTTTTTTGTTCATGAGCGGGAGCACGTTGAGGTTGTTGACGGAAGATCAGAACATCAGCCTTGCCAGGACGAGCAGCAGCACGAGCGCACCAATCAGGGTGGCATTGAAGGCAAAACCGCGACGCACCCAGGTAAAGAGGTCGTCCTGCCCGGAAGCAAACATAGGGTTGAGACGACTGGTGGCTTCGATTTCGAGATCCTCATTCGCTGCCTGGTGCGAACTAAGCGCAGCATGAATGGGGGATACCACGGCGGTCGCTTCCACCGAGGCGGCCGGACGATGCTGCATGAGCCGGCGGACACCCTTTTCATAGCTTGTCTCGGCCTCATCGAGCGAAACCAAGGCACGATCCAATTCATGATCAAGCTGGCTGCGCTGCCAGCGCTCGGGGAGGAAGGTTTTGAGGTCATCAAGGCGATCCTCAAAGTCCTTTTGCGTCATGGCGAGATCTTCCACGCGGCGGCGAGCCTCTGCGAGTTCGTCCTGAATCGAGCGCAGCGCACGCTCCAACTTTTCAGTGACCTCTTTCTTGCCAGAAACAAAACGGTCCTGCTTCTGACGGAGGGCTTCCAGAATCTGTTTCTGCCTCTCAACCTCCTCCTGCTGTGCGCGCAAAGCCGCCAGGCGTTCCTGGGCCTCTCTGACCTGCTGCTCCATGTCCTCCATGCCATCGTCGTCATGCTGACGGAAAGAGAACTCAGGCGCTTCATCGAATCGCATGACGTTCTCTGGATGAGAATTGAGGACGGCACTGGTGCTGTTTGCCGAGATAGGAGCGACTGGTGTGGCAGGGCGGCGTGACATGGTAATCGCTAAAATTTCAATTTAGCGATATAGATATTACAGCTCACTTAAATAATCCAGATTTTTCACCTTCTTTTTCGCGACCCACCAAGGTATTCCTCCGAACAGCATCGTCAGAAAACAGATGAACAGTATTGCTAGAAACTCCCCAAACTTAACCTGCACTTCTGAAAGCGGTGTCTTC
>CALDGV010000575.1 GCA_937941745.1 uncultured Prosthecobacter sp.
CTTTTCACCGAAGCTAGGTTTTATGTGTTCCTTCTGGCCGCGCTGATGCTCTTCTGGGCGGCTCCGCCAACCGCGAGGTCAAGGCTTCTCCTGGCTCTTTCCGTGGTTTATTGCTTGCTGAGTTCCCTACAGGGATCAGCATGGCTGGGAACGGCCATGCTCGTGACATGGGCGGGCAGTCGGCGGATGCTCGCTTTTCCCGTGGATTCCTCAGGACGGGCACGCTGGTTGATGCTCAGCGTCGCCGCATTAGTGGGCATGCTGGCCTTTGCCAAATTTGGCCCCAAGCTCTTGCCGTCCGTAACCACCTGGGTGGCGGGTGAGGGCTCCCTCGGCGGCCTGCCGATGGGCATCTCTTACTTCACGTTTCACTGCTTGGGTTACATGCTTGACATTCACTGGTCGAAGGGAAAGCCCATGCATACGGAGTCCCTTGCACTCTACCTGTCATTTTTTCCTAAAGCCGTCATGGGGCCGATCGCCCGCAGCGGCACCTTCCAGGAGCAGGCGTCAAATCTTGCGTCCCTAAGGCTGCCTGCGGGAGAAGGTGTCTCCGCCGTCTTTCAGATCTGCATCGGGCTGTTCCTGAAGTTCGTTCTCGCCGACCGCATCATGCTTTTTGTGAACGGCTGCTTCAGTGCTCCGGGACAGTCTGGCGTCCCCGGGGTGCTAGGTGCTGTGATGTTCTGCTGGCAGCTCTATTATGATTTCTTCAGCTACTCCCTAATCGCGGTCGGCACGGGCAGGCTTTTTGGAATCAGGCTGCCCAACAACTTCAACAGGCCCTTCTTTGTCACGTCGGTGTCTGATTTTTGGAGCCGCTGGCACATCAGCCTGTCGAGCTGGTTCCAGGAGTACTTTTACACGCCGATTCGTTTCCGTCTGCGCCGCAAGCGAAGACTGGCCCTCTTCGTCGCCAGCATGACGACCTTCCTGGCCATCGGCATCTGGCATGGCACGGGATGGACCTTTGTGGTCCTGGGGCTGTTGAATGGCTTTTTGGTCACCGCAGAGGCGCTGTATCCAAAACTGCGCGAAGCACCCAAAAGCAAATGGCTGCTGATGCCCCGCATGGCGTTCACCTTCCTCCTTATCGCCTCTACGCTCGTGCTTTTCAGGGCACCCACTCTGGCGGAGGCCGGTTCGGTTTACTCCCACTATTTCAGCTTTCACCCAGGCTGGGTCAAAGCCGTCATTGGGCTGTTGTCCAAGTTCGATTGGCTGCTGCTCGCTTTTTTTGGATGCATTGTCGAAGTGCTAACATGGAAGCAGCTCATTCAAGGTGATCCGGATGGATGTTCATGGATCGCACGGATACCATCCTCGCTGCAAACCTGGGTCCTGGCGCTTGTACTAGCCCTGACTTGGGCCTTGGGCATGTTTGGGAAAACCGCCTTTCTTTACAATCAGTTCTAAGCAGCCTGCCTTCGGTAGAGGTCTGCGTAGCGGCTGATGGTAAGCCTGACATCCGTTTTTTCGCAGGCCCAGGCATAATTGTCGATGCCAAATTGAAGGCGGTTGAGTTAGGCCGTGTTTGAAAACCTGTCGATTGGCGGATATGGAGAGTTGAAGTAGAAGGGGGTGCCGATGAAAACACAACGCTTTGCATGGTGG
>CALDGV010000576.1 GCA_937941745.1 uncultured Prosthecobacter sp.
CCTTCGAGCCGCGCTCGTGCACTACGCTGGAAAGGATGCTGAGTTCAGAGCCCGTCGGCTTACGGCTGAGCAGGGCTGTGTAGAGCAGGTCAAGCTTCTGCTCAGATGTTCCCGCCTTATCGAGATGGAGCGAGAGATTGGAAACGGGACTGGTAACTGCCTGGACAATCGGGCCATTCAGCAAAGTCAGGGCCTGGGGCACTGAGGCGTCCTTGCTGGCGTTTTCGATCAACTCGCGATCACTCTGGCCGAACGTACGCAGCAGATGCCCGGCTTTCGCGGGGCTGGGCAGTTCAGAAGCGCGGGTGGAGAGGCCCTGAACCCCCTGCAGGCTTTGCTGCATGGTCTTGAGGTATTCTTTGCGCTGTTCCTTGGTCATGTCAGCCAGCTTGGCCCGGTCGATCTGCAGCGAACGCTTCTTTGAATCAGGCTGCTTGTTGTTGTAGCCACGGCGCAGGTCACTGGCACGCTCCTCGCCAAGCAGGGCCACAAGAATGTCCTGACCTGCCTCTCGGCGCAACTTCGCAGCCTGCTGCGCCAACTGCTTGCTATCCGCCAAACTGGCGCCGCCAGCCTCCTTTTTGGCTGCAAGCTGTTCACGCATGGCGGCGAGCTGCTTTTGGTTCGCGGCAAGCTTTGCGGAGGCTTCCTTGGAGACTTCGATCAACCCCTCGACTCCCTTGTCACGCACCGTGTTCAGGAAAAAGGCCAGATCGTCCAGATACTGATGGAGACGCTCGTTGTCGGCATCGACAGCGGCATCCACATTACCAGCAGTGAGAGTGACCAGTGAATCCCAGACCTGCTCGGCGCTCATCCGGCGCAGCAGGGGGCCGGTAAAGCGATAGGTTTCACCCACAGCCACCTCCTGAGTTCCAGCCATGCCCTGATAGGCCTTGGTATTGAACAGCACGCGAAGGAAGGACTTCAGGCTGTATTTTTTCTCAATCATCAGCTGCGTCAGATACTCCATCAGCGCTGGATTGGAGGCCACGGTAGAGTCGGTCATTTCATCCACGGGTTCAATGAGGCCGAGGCCAAAGACCTTCTTCCACATGCGATTGGCGATCACCGTGGTAAAACGTGGATTTTCCGGACTGGTCATCCATCGGGCGAAGGCGGCGAGCGTGGTTTCTCCTCCGACAGGGGGGGCTTCATGGCCAAACATGACCTTGGGCTGGATCTGCTGGCCGGGCTTGCCGTTGCTGTACTTGTAGTCATGCGGCAAGGCGGGGAGCTTCCCTTCATTCCAGTCGATGTTTGTGTAGCGCAGCGGCTTCATGACATCTCCCATCACCTGACGGACCTCGGCAAGCTGCTGCTTGTCCACCTTTGGCTGCGCCTCCTGCTGGGAGCGCATTTTCTTCGCATATTCCTTCCGCTCCTGCTTGCTCATCGTCTTCATGGCCTCTCTGTCCAGCTCGTCTCCGGGCTTCTTGAACTTGAGATAGTCATTGCCACCCCCGCGCGTGTTCATCCCATAGGTGAAAGCGGCCATACCGTAATAGTCCATCTGCGTCCATTTGTCGAAAGGGTGGTCATGGCACTGCGCGCAGACAATGCTCGTGCCCAAGAAGACCTGAACCGTGTAGGCCAGATGATCGAGTTTGTTCTCATCGCGCATCCAGAAGCCGATGCTGCTGCTGTCCCAGGCACCACCTTCGGTGGTGAGAAGGCTGCGCACCATCTGATCGTAGGGGGTGTTGGCCTTGAGCTGCTTCTTCATCCATTCTTCATAGGCCTCGGCGGTGAGCCGGCCTTTGACGTTGTCAGTGAGACGCAGCACATCGGCCCAGTAATTGAACATATGGCTGGTGAACCCGTCGCTGGCGAGCAGCTGATCGATCAGCTTGGCACGCTTTTGAGGGTCGTTGGAGCGCAGGAAGCTCTCCGTCTCCTCGACGGTGGGGATACGTCCGGCGATATCGAGATAAAGGCGGCGCACGATGATCTCGTCCGAGGCCGGCGGATTGGCCTGAAGACCGTGTTTATTCCAGTCCTGAGCCAGAAGCTGGTCGATCTCGGCTGATTCAGGAAGCGAGACAGCCTGGAGCTGGGTGACCAGCACGGCCACTGCCAGCAGAATGGAAGGTGTTTTCATGGCGCAATGACGTCTAAGCGCGCCTGAAACGACAAGATCGGAGTGATCTTTTGCAAAATTTGGAAACCGCAGGCCCCTAGGAGGCCTCTCGACCTTCCCCCTGCATCACCAGAGCTTGCTCCACCACAGAACGGCTGGCTTCGAGTTCATCATTGACGACTGCCGTGGCGCCGAGCCGCTTCAGACGTTCCACATCCGAGGCAAAGCGGACACGGGCAAGGATGGGAATGTCCGTGCGCAACTGGCGGACCAACGCCAGCCCATCAGCGATCACCGTGGCATCCGGGAAGGTGAAAGCAACGAGGCGGGCCTCGCTGAGACGCGAAAGCAGCCAGGTTTCCTCGTGAGCCGCATCCGCAAAAAGCACGGGTTGACCCTGCCGTTTCAACGAACGCACCGTTTCTGCATTCAGGTCAATCACCAGGGTCGGAATACCCTGCGCCTGCAGAGATTTGTTCAGACGCTCTCCCACCGGGCCATGCCCCACGATGATGGCGTGCCCAGCCAGCCCCTTGATGCGCTGCCGGAGGATGTCAGATTCAGGAAGGCGGGCTTTTCGCCGCCCCCAGCCACGCTTCTCCATCCATGCTCCAAGAGGTTCGCCTGCCCTCATCAAAGCCGGAAGAAGGCCCATGCTCAAGGCGGCGCTGCCGATCAAGATTTGCTGGACATCGGGGCTCCAGAGAGCGGCCGGCCCTGCCTTCTGAAGCAAAACCAGGGAGAACTCACCGGCACTGCTCAAACCCAGACCAGCCATCAATGCCTGGCGGTGCACCAATCCCAATTGACGTGCAATGACCGTGATCAACACCCCTTTCAGGCTCATCAAAGCCACCGTGAGAAGAAGGAGGGCAGACCAGTGCCTGAGCGCCGCACTGACATCGACCATGAGTCCGACTGACACGAAAAAGAGCGTCAGAAACAGGTCTTTGATGGGCATCACGTCAGCGTGGATGCGAGGCTTGTAAATGGATTCGCTGACCGCCAGTCCTGCCACAAAGGCTCCCAAGGCCAAGCCAAGCTCCAAGAGGCCTCCGATGAAGGCGAGGCCGACACAGCAGCCGACGACGCTGAGGGTGAAAAGTTCGCGATTCCGGGTGCGGGTGACGGCATGGAGAAGCCCTGGAATCAGCCAGCGTGCACATACGCCGGCAATCACGACAAACAATCCGCCACGCCATGCCAGGGAGCCCACACGTGTCCAAAATGAAACCTCCCCTTCCCCACTCTCAGGCAGCAGCAATGGCAGGACGAGGAAAAATACGATGATGAAAAGATCTTGAAAAATGGCGACCGCGAGAGCCATGCGAGCTCCAGGACTGCTTTCCTGCCCGAGATCCTGAAACGTTTTCAGACTGACCGCCGTGGAACTCATGGCAAGCGCCACGGCCACCAGCACCGAAGCCGTGGCAGACATTCCGCCAAGCCATGCCGCACCCCCTGCTGCCACGGCACAAAGCC
>CALDGV010000577.1 GCA_937941745.1 uncultured Prosthecobacter sp.
CAGCCAAGCTGGTTGGCAAGACCTCCTCGGAAGTGATCGGGAACGATGATACTGTGCTGTTTGATCTGGAATACTTTCAGGACATCCGCTCCAACGATCAAGCTGTGATGCAGTCGGGACAACCTTCTACAAGAGAGGAATTGTTGGTCACAGGGGGCGTTCAGCGGGTCTTTTTGACCACCAGGGCTCCATATCGCGACGCGGATGGTGCGGTCATTGGCGTTGTGGGCATCTCTCGTGACATAACCGAACGAAAAGAACTCGAGCAGCAGCTTCTACGCACGCAACGTCTTGAAAGCATCGGCACCCTGGCCAGTGGCATCGCCCACGACTTGAACAATTCTCTGGCTCCAGTGCTCATGGCGACAGACCTGCTTCGCATGAAGGAGACGGACCAACGCCGTCTGGAGCTCCTGAACATGATTGAATCCAGCGCTCAGCACAGTGCTGACCTGGTTCGCCAAGTCTGCTCTTTTGCCAAGGGGTTTAGCGGTCAGTACATCGACCTGCAGGTGTCGCATTTGATTCGTCAGATTGAAAAGATAACCAATGAGACCTTCCTGAAGACGATTGAGGTTCGCTGTGAAGTTCCGGAGGATCTTTGGGCGATTCATGGAGACCCGGGCCAGCTTCATCAAGTGCTCTTGAATCTCTGCATCAATGCCCGTGACGCGATGCCGGAAGGCGGGGTTCTTAGCCTGAAGGCTCAGAATGTTCATCTGGCTGAAGAGCAGCTGCCTCGTCAGACGGACAATTCTGCAGGACCCTACGTGTTGATTCAGGTCCGTGATACCGGATGCGGCATGTCGCAGGACGTCCTGGAGCGCATTTTTGATCCCTTTTTCACGACCAAGGGACCGGGTAAGGGGACCGGCCTGGGGCTTTTCACGACCAATTCGATCATCAAAGCTCATGAAGGCTTCATTCGTGTCGAAAGCCGGGTCGGAGCAGGGAGCTGCTTCAGCTTGTTCCTGCCAGCAAGCCTACAGTCTCATAAATCGGAGGTTGTTACATCTCCGCCTGCACTCCCTCGGGGGCATGGGGAATGCATTTTGATCGTGGATGACGAACCGTCCGTGCGTGAGGCCGCCCAGGAGCTGCTGTCTGCCTTTGGCTACAATCCCGTTACAGCAGGTGGTGGTGTTGAGGCGCTTGAGATTTACAAGAATCGCGCTGATGAAATTGCCCTTGTGCTGACGGACATGATGATGCCTGGAATGGATGGAGCTACGCTGATTCGCGCCATTTTGGATTTGAGAGCTGATGCACGAATTGTAGCCGGCTCAGGCATCCAGAACGAAGCCATGACTCAGCAGGCCCAGGAAGCTGGCAGCCGCCATTTCGTGGCCAAGCCTTACCGTGCACAGACGCTGCTGCCTGTTCTTCGGGATGTGCTTAATGCTCCGCTCGCGGAGGTCCTGCCGCGTTCTCTCGAACCTTCATCCTAGCCAGCCACATATGTCCGACTCATCCCAGGTTATCAAAGTGGCGGTCATTGAGGATGACATGTGCATTCGTGCCATGCTTTCCATGATGTTGCAGTCCGAGGAAGGGATCCAGTGCATCGCCGAGTGCGCCACAGCGGAGCAGGCGATCAAAGAGCTGGAACGCAATCCCGCAGATGTCGTGTTTCTTGACCTGAATCTCCCTGGCATGAATGGCATCGATTGTGCCCGTAAACTTGCGAGCCTGACTCCTGTTCCCAGGATTGTCATGCTGACGAGTTCGGATGATGTGGATGCCATCTTCGCAAGCATCAAGGCAGGAGCCTGCGGCTATCTGCTGAAGCCCGTGAAAACACGTCAGCTCTTGGAGGCTGCTCGTGATGCCGCTGCCGGAGGTTCTCCCATGACCAGTGAGGTGACTCGTCGGGTCATCGCGGGGATTCAAAGCTACGGGCGTGGAGGCACCGCTCCTGTGGCGGAAAGTCTTTATGGCCTCTCCGAGCGTGAGCAAGAAATCATGCATCTCTTGAGCGAAGGATGTCTTTACAAGGAAATCGCGGACAAGCTTGGCATCAGCTATTCCACCGTGCGCACGCATGTGGAGCGAATTTATGCCAAACTTCAGGTGCAAAGCAGGTCTCAGGCTGTTGCGAAGATAGGTTTTTCGTCAAATCCGATGTCTGCTGACTAATTGCTCGTTTTCCGGGGTGATGGCTGCGTAGGTCTGGTGCTTGTTCTGGATTGCTGCAGTGAGGGGCATTCAGTCTTGGGCTTAACCCGAAAGGCTGCCCTGCCGTCCCTATCTTCATGTTAGACAAGTCCTTACTTTGATGTCTAAAATGAGGAAGTCTGCCTTCTGGTTAAAGAGATTCAAAGAGGCAGCTTCATCATTATGCGTTGTCGCCGCTCTTCCGCCTTCCCCCACCTGGTAATGACCACCATTCTAGGCGTGAGTTGGTGCGCGGTGTTCTCGGCGGACACACGGCCGGATTCGCCAGACAAGAGAAATGAACTGGAGCTGGTCGCCCTTCCACCAGGAAAGCCTGCGGATCAGATTCGGGACATCCTGAAGGATTCCGACTGGTACATGAGGCATATGAAGCTGCGGATCCTTGGACGCACGCTTGGAAGCACGGATCCTAAAGCAGGTTGGGATCTCGTTGGCAGTTCGTTCGTCCTTTTGCCTGACAGGCAGGCATTCAAGCTGCCGCTTCTGCAGGCCTGGGGCCGTAACAACCCTCAAGAGGCTCTTGCTGCTGCTGAACAAGTGCCTTTGGGTGAAAGACGTGCCATGGCTCTCGCTGCAGTCTTGGAAGGCTGGGCCACCTTGGATCCGGAAAAGGCGGCTGCCTGGCTGGATAAAAACCTCACTGGCATTTACAGGCGGTTGGCCGCAGGTCAGGTGGGGGCTGCCTGGGCGCTGAGCGACCCCAAGAAAGCAGCAGACTGGGCTCTTGGGACAAAGGACGAACCCAGCAGGGTTTTTGTCATGAATGAGGTCTTGGAGAACTGGGTGGAGACATCCGGACGTGATGCAACAAAATGGGCCTCGGAGCTGAGGGATGCGCGCATGCGCGACCTGGCCATGTCCAAGGCTGTCTTTGACTGGGCTGAGCATGTGCCGCAGACGGCAGCTGAGTTTCTTCTGCATGAAGATCCTGATTATGTCTGGATGCTGCC
>CALDGV010000578.1 GCA_937941745.1 uncultured Prosthecobacter sp.
TGGTCGTGTTCCTGCCGCAGATTCTGATTCTCTTCTTCTTCATCGGCGTCATGGAGGACACCGGCTACATGGCGCGGCTGGCCTTCATCGTGGACCGTCTGATGAGTCTGGTGGGGCTGAACGGCAAGGCCTTCCTGCCTTTCCTGAGCTCGTATGCCTGTGCGGTTCCCGGCGTCATGGCCGCACGCACCATCGACAGCCCGAAGGACCGCCTCATCACGGTGCTCATCGCTCCGCTGGCCAGCTGCTCCGCCCGTCTGCCGGTTTACCTGCTGCTCATCAGCGCCTTCATGCCGGATAGCGTGTCCCTTCTGGCCAAGGCGTCCGTCATGGTGAGCCTGTATGCGCTCGGCACCTTCGGTGCTTTTGCCTTCGCCTGGATTTTCAACAAGGGGGTCATGAAGGGGGCGAACGCCCCGATGATCCTGGAAATGCCCAGTTACAAGATGCCTTCGCTGCGTGGTATCCTGCTGCTCGTCTGGCAGCGCGCCCGAGCCTTCCTGGTGCGCGCAGGCACAATCATTTTTGGCATCTCCATTCTCATCTGGGCCGCCTCCACCTATCCCAAGTCCGATTCTCCCGATGCCTCGGTCCGACTCGAAAACAGCATCGCAGGCAGGGCAGGCAAGCTCATCGAGCCAGTCATCGCGCCCTTAGGCTACGACTGGAAGATCGGCATTGGCCTGATTGGCAGTTTTGCTGCCCGCGAGGTTTTCGTCAACACGATGGCCGTCGTCTATGCCGTGGAATCCGAAGATGAGGAAGACATGACTCCGCTTCGCGATCGGCTGAAGCAGGAAGTTCGCTCCGATGGCAGCCCGGTCTATTCACCGCTCGTGTGTGTCAGCCTGCTGATTTTCTACGTTTTTGCCATGCAGTGCGTGAGCACCATGGCCATCGTGAAACGGGAGACCGGTTCCGCCAAGTGGATGTGGTTCCAGCTCGCCTACATGAGCGGAACAGCTTACGTTCTGGCGCTGCTGATTTACCAGGGCGGCGCTGCGCTTGGCTATTGAAGCAAAGGACGCAGTTGGTATTTCCTTACCAGCCTCGCGGTCCCATGTCAGAAGGGTCCGGCTCAGGTGGCGGAGGCCCGACATCTGGCTGGGAAAGGATGGTCGCAAACTCGAAGTCAATCAGGCAGAAGCGTCCGAGCCGTGCGTCATACGTCACATTTCGTGTGTAGGGATCTTCGTGGCGCACGCCATACTGCTCCAACTCGGCATAGATCTGGCGCAGTTTGTCCTCGCTGAGCCGGTCCACACGCTTGCCGCAGTTGGTGGTCACGAGCAGCATGTTCGCATCATCGCTCTCCACCACCCGCGGCACGAACGGGCACCCCTGCTTTTCGAGGTACTTCAGCACCCTGATCTCGTGCTCGAATCGTTCCCTGGCCAAGTGGCCCCGGAAGGTCTTGTACACCTTGCCATCGTATCCGAGTCGGACCAGGGAGCGGGCGGTGTTTTTAGCTTCTTGCATGCAGGTATCGTGGCGCACACGTCTCTTGTCGCAAGGAGTTCATCCTTGAGAAATCATTGGCTGTGAATTGAAGGCCCTGGCCTCAGGGGTAGAGTCCGCGGACGGTCTTGGCTTCAAACACCTTTTTGATGCCCAGGCTAAGCGCGGCAAACCTCATGCTGATGCTGTGTTTCTTCGCATGGTTCAGGGTCTGCATGTAGGCCTGCTCCAAAAGGCGGAAAAGCTTGTCGAGCACTTCACCCTCACTCCAGAAGAAGCTCTGAAGATCCTGCACCCATTCAAAGTAGGAAACAATCACGCCGCCGCTGTTGCACAAGATGTCGGGGATCACGAAGATCTCCGGACGCTGTGCCAGAATCGCATCAGCTTCAGGCGTGGTCGGGCCGTTCGCTCCCTCCGCCAGGATTCGGCATTGGATCTGGGCGGCATTGCCCTCCGTGATCTGGCGTTCCAAGGCGGCAGGAACCAGGATGTCACAGGGCAGAAGCAGCATCTGCTCATTGGTGATGGCTTCTGCTCCGGGAAACCCGACGACGCTTCGGGTGGCTGCCACATGGTCATTGAGGGCGTTTAAATCCAGGCCTTTCGGATTGTGGATGCCGCCAAAAGCATCGCTGACCGCGATGATCTTGATGCCTTGCTTGGCCATCGAAACCGCCGCAACGGAGCCGACGTTGCCATAACCTTGGATGACCGCCGTGGCACCCTCCGCCTGGATGCCCAGCGTGTCCATGGCCCTTGAGACCAGATAGGCGACACCGCGTCCGGTTGCTTCACGGCGTCCGAGGGAGCCGCCCAGCAGCACTGGTTTGCCAGTGACGACCCCAGGGACGGCGTGGCCGATTTGCAGCGAGTAAGTGTCCATGAGCCAGGCCATCACCTGCTCATTCGTTCCCACATCTGGTGCCGGAATATCCACCTGGGGGCCTATCACGGGGATGAGTTCCTGGGTGTAGCGGCGTGTCAGACGCTCCAGCTCTCCTGTGGAAAGCGCCCGCGGGTCGCAGGTCACTCCGCCCTTGGCACCTCCGTAGGGCAGTCCGACAAGCGCGCATTTCCAGCTCATCCACATGGCCAGCGCAGCCACTTCTCCAATCGTCACATCCGGATGATAGCGGATGCCCCCCTTGGTGGGGCCAAGTGTGAGGTGATGCTGCACCCGGTATCCCATGAAAACCTCTGTTCTGCCGTCATCCATCCGCACAGGCACCGCTACGGAAAGCGCACGTTTCGGCATCTTGAGGCGGTCCCGCGCCGCTTCCGGGATGTTCATGAAGTCGGCTACCAGATCAAACTGCTGGCAGGCCATGCGAAAGGTAGGGGAGTCGTAGAGATGAAGATTCATGACTGGAGGAAAACGAACTCTCTCTGATGCCTCAGCAGCCGAAGTGCTCGATTGTGGGCATTTGCATGTCTGTCATCCCAGATGGAAAGACGAATCCCCGCTTGCCGAGCGAGCCTGAACATGCCAAAAACAAGCCGCTGAGTGCCGCGCCCGTAGTTCAACGGATAGAATGGTGGTCTCCGAAGCCGCAGATTCAGGTTCGATTCCTGACGGGCGCACCAGCCAGTTTGCTTCGCCCAAGCGGCTCTGCTTCTGGCACGTCAACTTCGCCTTCCCCCATGATCCCCGCCAGTGGCCGGAG
>CALDGV010000579.1 GCA_937941745.1 uncultured Prosthecobacter sp.
CTACCTGGGGGCTGTTGTTCTGGGCGGAAAAGCACCTGGAAAAGCTGCGCTCTGGACGCTTTTTAATTTTTCCCTGCCTGAATCCTCATGGCCTGCGCGCCAACACCCGCCTGGACCAGCGGGGACTGGACATCAACCGCCGCTTTCACCTCCCGGAGGATCCGCTCAGCGGCCCCTGGAGCCGCCTGATTGCCGAAAATCCTCCCGCTTTGGGACTTTGCCTTCATGAGGACTATGATGCCCAGGGTTCCTATGTGTATGAACTGAGCCGCGAACAGCCGCCGGTCAGCGAAAAGATCCTTCAGCAATGCACGCGCCGCATTCCTCGTGACCTTCGCCGCCGAATTGACGGCCGCCCAGCCAAGGAGGGCATCATCCGCCGCAGCACCATCCCGCCAGACCTGCCCGGCATGCCGGAGGCCATCGTTCTCTGGCAGCTTGGTTGTCCCATCACGCTGACTTTTGAGACGCCTTCCGAGCTCTGCCTTCAGCATCGGATCCAGGCCCAGGTCAGCTTCATCGAGGCAGCGCTGCGCTTTGCCTTGCCATCTTCCGCTCAGCCTGCATGACCACGCTCTTTCGATGCTGTCTTCTGCTGCTGGGCATCGGGCTTGCTGCCTGCTCCACCGTGCCGCATCGCCAGGAGCGGTCCCTTTTGCGGGACACTGAATGGGTCAGTTATGATGGCAAAGTGATGCCGTATCAGAAATGGCTCCCAGAAGGCGGCGAAAAGCCGCGGGGCGTGGTGATTGCGGTCCATGGGCTTAGTGGTGCCTCCTCAGATTTCTGGTTCCTCGGAGCCCATCTTCCGCCCCAGGGTTACGCGGTCTATGCTTATGACCTGCGTGGGCAGGGGCATGATCCCGTCGTGTCAGAGCGCGGAGACATTGCCTCCGCCCAGGTCTGGCTGCGCGATCTGGAGACCTTTCACCTCCTGGTGCGTCGTCAGCATCCCAAGACACCTGTCTTCTGGTATGGTGAAAGCCTGGGCAGCCTGATCTGCCTGCACACCGCGGCGAACCGCTTGAACGACCGCCGGGATCCTGATGGCATCATCCTGGCATCGCCGGTCGCCGGACTGCGCATGGCCGTCTCCAACTTCCGCCGCTGGCTGCTCGACACCACGGCCACGCTGGCGCCGCGCACCCGGTTTTCCCTCGCCGATCTCGGTGGGCTGGATGAATCCAAGCTCCAGGTCACCAGCCATACCACCCATGGCGGGCAGATGGCGCAGACGCCGCACCATGTCAGCAGCTTCACCGTCCGGCTGCTCTCGGAGATCGGCGGCCTGTTGGATGAAAACCCCGAGGCCGCGCGGCATTTGCGCATGCCCGTGCTCTTCCTCGCCTCTCCGAACGACATCCTCAGCTCGCCAGATCAGATTCAGCAGCTCTTCAGCCAGATCCGTTCGCCTTCGAAGCGGCTGCTCTGGTATCGCCGAAGCTACCACCTGCTGCTGCATGACGTGCAGCGCGGGGAGGTGAGCCTGGATCTGGTGCGCTGGCTGGAGCGCACCCGCCGGCGCTGATCGTTCCGGTCCAGAGGGCAGCGGAGGAAGAATGCTTTCCGGGGGAAAGCATGGCCGCAGGGCTCCCGTATTGGTCCCGAATCGAATTAACGCCCTGCGGACATGCTCACTCTTTCTGGCTCATCTCACACCGGTTTTTGCGATGGCTTCGCGCGTCGTGATTTCTTGAAGATTGGTGGCCTGGCCATGGGGGGGCTTTCCATGCCGCAGCTTCTCCGTGCCGAGGCGGCGCAGGGGAAAAAATCCGGTCACCGTGCTGTGATCATGGTCTTCCTGCCCGGTGGCCCACCGCATCAGGACATGTTCGACATGAAGCCGGATGCCCCTTCGGAGATTCGTGGCGAGTTCAAACCCATCGCCACCAACGTGTCCGGTCTCCAGATCTGCGAGCACATGCCGCGCCTGGCCCGGATGATGGACAAATGCACCGTCATCCGCTCCATCGCCGACTCGGAAGGCCGGCACGATGCTTTCCAGTGCCTCACGGGGCGGCCCTCCCGGCAGCAGCCTCCTGGTGGCTGGCCCTCTTTCGGGGCGGTTGTTTCCAAGGTTCAGGGCGGTGTGGACCCGGCGGTTCCTGCCTTTGTCGGCCTTTCTCCCAAAATGGGGGAAATGCGCTGGGCCAACAATGGCGAGCCCGGCTTCCTGGGCGTGGCCCATGCTCCGTTTCAGCCTAACAAAGGGGCCGGCACGGGGGACATGACCCTGCGTGACATCACGCTCGACCGCCTGCACGACCGTGCGGGCCTTCTCAAGAGCTTCGACGGCCTCCGCCGTGATCTCGATGCCTCGGGCCTCATGGCCGGCATTGATGTCTTCAACCAGCAGGCCCTGGGCGTCCTCACCAGTCCCAAGCTCCTCCATGCCCTCGACCTCAGCCGCGAGGACCGCCGCATCGTCGAGCGCTATGGTAAGGGGGAAAACCGCAACCGCGATGATGGCGGTCCGCGCCTCACCGACCACTTCCTGGCCGCGCGCAGGCTCGTCGAGGCCGGTGCCCGGGTCGTCACCCTCGGCTTCAGCCGCTGGGACTACCATTCGAACAACTTTGGCCAGCTTCGCGAGGACCTGCCGCTGCTCGACAGCGCCCTTAGCGCCCTCATCACCGACCTCCATGAGCGTGGCATGGACAAGGACGTCGCCGTTGTTGTCTGGGGCGAATTTGGCCGCACGCCTGTCATCAATGACAAAGGCGGCCGCGATCACTGGCCGCGTGTCTCCTGTGCGCTTCTCGCCGGGGGCGGGCTGAGGCATGGCCAGGTCATTGGCGCTACCGACAAGCACGCTGGCGAGCCCACCGAGCGCCCCGTCGCCTTTGGCGAGGTCTTTGCCACCCTCTACCGCCACCTCGGCATCGACACCCAGAAGATCACCCTCAACGACTTCAGCGGCCGTCCGCAGCACCTCGTCGAAGGCGGGCACCAGCCCCTGCCCGAGCTGATTTAATCCCTCATTCTGCCAACCTGCATCATTTCCGTCATGCGCGCCCTCCTGCCTCTCCTTTCCCTCTCGTTCCTGGCCAGCACCCAGGCCGCAGAAACCCCGCGCCCGCTGAACTTTGCCAACGACATCGTGCCCATCCTCACCAAGGGCGGCTGCAATGGCGGCGGCTGTCACGGCAAGGCCAGCGGCCAGAACGGCTTCAAGCTCTCCCTGCTCGGCTTTGAGCCCCAGGAGGACTACGAGCACATCGTCAAGGAGGCTCGCGGTCGCCGCATCTTCCCGGCAGCGCCGGAGCAGAGCCTGCTTCTGACCAAGGGCGCCGCCCAGCTGCCTCACGGCGGCGGCAAGAAGCTCGATCCCAAGTCCGAGGACTATGCCGACCTCGTCCGCTGGATCCGCGAAGGCATGCCTTATGGCAAGGACACCGATCCCAAGATGGTGCGCATCAGCGTCGAGCCCGGCGTGCTGACCATGCCGCTCAAGGGCAAGACCCAGCTCAAGGTCACCGCCCATTACAGCGATGGCTCCACCCGCGATGTCACCAAGCGCGCGCTCTATGAGGCCAATGAAAAGGCCATGGCCGAAACCACCGAGACCGGTGAGGTGAAGCTCTTCGACCTGCCCGGAGATGTCGCCGTCATGGTCCGCTATCAGGGCAAGGTGGCCACCTTCCGCGCCACCGTGCCCCTCGGGGCTCCCGTGGAGAGCCTGCCGCCCTCCTCGAACTACATTGACGACCTCGTCTTTGCCAAGCTGAAGACCATCGGCATTCCGCCCTCCGGCCTGTGTGATGACGGCACCTTCATCCGCCGCGTCACCCTCGATGTCACCGGCCGCCTTCCCACCGCCGAGGAAATGAAGGACTTCATGGCCTCCAAGGAGCCCAAGAAGCGCGAACTGCTCATCGACCGCCTGCTCGACAGCCCCGACTACGCCTAATACTTCGCCAACAAATGGAGCGCCCTGCTGCGCAACCAGCGCACCCAGCCCAC
>CALDGV010000580.1 GCA_937941745.1 uncultured Prosthecobacter sp.
TCATGCGTGAAGCCCAGGAAGGAGGTGTGCGCCACCCGCTCCAGCTGCTCGCGCAGCGCCGCGTTCAGCCGCGGATGATTGTGGCCATGGATGTTGGTCCAGATGGAGCTGTTGCCATCCAGATACTCCCGCCCGTGCTGATCGGTGAGCCGGCAGCCCTGTCCTGAAACGAGCATCAGCGGCTCGTGCTCCGGCGCACACCACGCCTGCATGGGGGTGAAGGGATGCCAGAGATGCTGTTTTTCGAGCTGAAGAAGGTCACTCATGCCGAATCAAGGCTTGCAAACCCTTGGCACTTCCAAGCGGACTTGTCGCCATGGAGTGCAGGGGAAAGAAGCTTTCCGCTTTCGAAAGGGACGCATTTACATCGCAGATCAGCGATGACTGCGCAGCGCGGGCCACGTAGATGTCACCTCCTGCTAAAGCATCCAATCTCCGATGAGCGCGGCTTGGGATGGTGTAGGCCAGCCTTGTCCGGGGCTTTCATCCTGCACCGGAACCGCGTTATAAGTGCAGAAACCAAGGGACTGACATGAAATCCGGCATCACCCCACTCACCCTCGTCTTCGCCCTGCTGCTTCCCTGGCTTGAAACAGAGGCGGCTTCCCTCGGCCGATGGACGGCACGCACCTCAGGCACCACGGAGGACATCAAGGGTCTGGCCTATGGCAACGGCACCTATGTGGCCGTGGGCACCAAGGGCTACATCGCCACCTCCACGGACGGCGTGAAGTGGAGCAAGAAGAGTGCGGGCATCACGCGTGACTTCAACGGCGTCACCTTCTCGCAGGGGCGCTTCATCGCGGTCTGCAAGGCACCGGATGAAGGCAGCGGCGCCAAGATCTGGATTTCAGACAACAATGGCTCCTCCTGGAAGTTCCGTAACACGGATGTGGGCGGCGATGCCATCACCCAGGGCCTGCACTGCGTGGCTGGCAATGGCAGCGGCACGCTGGTGGCTGTGGGCGGCGGCTGGGCGCCGCAAATCACGGTCTCGAATGACAACGGCACGACCTGGCACCGCAAAACCGTCTCTGGATCGCCTTTGTATGGAGTGTTGTACGCCCAGGGGCAGTGGATCGCCGTGGGTGCCGGCAGCCCGATGCGGTCCACCGATGGCGGTGCCACCTGGAACACCTTTGCCGGACCGGACGGCTTCCGCATCGCCTATGGCGGCGAGGTTTATGTGGTGGCGCCTTACAACTCCACAGGGATCAAGTGGTCGGAAGACGGCATCACCTGGCACAGCGCCACAAGGGCGAAGCCTTTCAGCTCGGACTCGATCGGCTGGACGAGCGGCTGCGTGTATGCAGACGGCATGTTTGTGGTGACGGAGGAGTACACCCGGAACATCTGGGTTTCGGAAAACGGCCGTGTGTTCAAGAAGTGGGAGGCTCCGGGCACTGGCACCGGCTGGCTGCTGACTGTGACTTATGCGGACCGGATGTACCTCTGCGGCGGCTACAAGGGCAAGCTCTGCGCCTCGCCCCCCTGGCTGAAGGCGCGCATGGGCAGCAGCTGGGACTACCCCTACACGTTCTTTGATGCCGAGGAGGGCCTGCCGCAAAGGATCGGCCTGCCTCAGTACCGGGTGAACACGGCCTCCTTGAACCTGGTGCTGGAAGCCACGCTCTTTCACATGCGCACGCTCTGCTCCCCTGTGAACCTGCGGCTGGTGTACAACAGCCAGCCCCTGGAGGATGCGGAGGTGAGCGGTCTCTTCGGCAAGAACTGGCACCTGCGCTATGAGACGCAGGTGGGGCAATTTGGGCCGGAGGCGCAGGTGATCACCGGCGGCGGCAGGTCGCTGACCTACACGACGCCCGATGGCTCCGACCTGGCCTCCGCCAGCGGCACGGTGACGCTGCTGCCGCCCACCGGCGTGCATGACACCCTGAAATTCATCCCAGGCACGGGCTTTGACCTGATGGAGAAAAGCACCCGGCTGACGTATCGCTACGGCCTCTCAGGCGGGGCGGGCAATGCGATCTGGCGGCTGACCAGGATCACTGACCGCAGCGGCAATCAGATGACCTTTGATGTCGGTACCGACTCTGGGAAGATCAACTCGATCACCGACCCCGCCGGAAGGGTGGTGAACTTCACCTACAACGGCAGCAATCTCTGCACCTCCATCACCGTGCCGGACGGGCGGACGATCACCTTCCAGTATGACTCGCACAAGAATCTGACCGGCATCACGGACATGGCAGGCTACACGGGCAGCTACACCTATGACGAAAAGGGCTTTCTCAAGCGCATGACGACCGCCGGGCGGGTGACCCGCTTTGCCTGGAAGACCCGGCCGGGCTCGGAAAAGACCACCGACGTGCCGGATGCCGATGAGGACAAGATCCTGACGAGCGTGACCAATCATGCCGGGGGCATGGTGAAGTATGAACTGCTGCCGAAGGACGGCGGCGTGAAGCGCACCGACACACGCGGAGAAGTGATGGTCTTCAAAAGCAAAGACGGCCAGACCACCGGCATCACGGACCCTCTGGGAAGCGTGCGCAGCATCGACTACACAGACGGCAAGCAGCCCGCCTCCTTCACCGACGACCTCGGCAAGGTCGTGAAGTTCGACTACGACGAGGACGGCAACATGACCTCCTTCACGGATGCGCTGGGCAACGTCACCACCCTGGCCTACGACGACGATGACAACCTGGTCAGCCGCACCAACCCGCTCGGCAAGGTCTGGACCTACGCCTACGACGTCAGCCACCGGCTGACGAGCGTGAAAACGCCGTTGCTGCACGAGACCGTGATGGCCTACCATCCGAACGGCAGGCTGCACACCTCCCAGGATGCGCGTGGCGGCACCACGACCTTCACCTATGACAGCTTTGGCAACCTGGCGACCGTCACAGACCCGCTCGGCAAGGTGCTCCAGAGAGGCTATGATGCCCACGGGCTGCGCTGCACGCAGCTGACGGACCCACGCGGCAAGACCAAGAGCCTCAGCTACGAGGGCAACGACCGTCTGGTGAACGTCGAGTACACCTCCGCCCCGGGCACCCCCGAGCGCGAAAACACCTTCAACGCCTTCGGGCAGACGAGCTTCACCGATGAACTGGGCAACACCATCGAGGTCGAGCGGGACGACTTTGGCTACGTCACTTCCGTGACGGACGCCCTGGGCCATGTCTCCACCACCGAGTACGATCCCAACCACAATCCAACCCGCCGCACCGATGCCCTGGGCCGTGTCATCACCACCACCTACGATGACATGAACCGTCCGCTGATCATCACGGATGCGCGTGGCAAGCAGAGCACACGCACCTACGATGACGCCGGCAACCTGAAGAGCTTCAGCGATGAACGGAAGAACAAGACGCTCTACGACTACGACGGCAACCAGCGCCTGATCTCGACCACGGACGCCCTGGGCAAGAAGAGCACCTACAGCCGTGACAAGCTCGGTAGGGTGGAGGTGCAGACCAACGCCCGCGGCCAGCAGATCCGGTTCACGTATGACGATGACGGGCGTCTGGTGAAAAAGGAGACACGCCAGACAGCCACGGAGATCTTCAGCGAGATCGCCACCTACACCTACGATGAAAACGGCAACCTCACAGGCCGCTCTGACGCCTGGGACGATACGAGCTGGGTTTATGATGCCGCCAATCATGCCACTTCCGTGACTTACCCGACGGGCAAGAGCGCCTCGTTCACCTACAACAACGCCGGCCTGCTCGAAACCACCACCTACCCGAACGGCCTTGTGGTCACCCTGGCCTATGATGACTTCAACCGGCAGCCGCTGCCCAAAACCTACCGCACCAGCCCGGAAACGGAGCTGCTGGGCATGGCGGAAAAGCCGAACCAGGTCACGCAAGTCACCCTGGCGAAAAACAGCGTCACTCACACGATCTCGATGACGCATGACGCGGCGGGACGTGTCACCACCATCAGCCGCCCAGGGCTGGTCACGACCAGTTTCACCTATGATGCCGCTGGCAGGGGGGTGGCCGTGATTCATCAAAGCAATGGCAGCGACCTGATTCACACGGGCCATACCTACGATGCCGTCGGCAACCTGCTTCGGGACGTGGTCTCAGGCCCGCATTTCATGCCTCCGCCGCTGCCGGTGGCCACCACGCAGAAGTTCAACGCAGGCAATGGCCAGACAGCCTATGGCACGCAGGCGGTGACCCACGATGCAGACGGCAACCTGCTGAAGATCGGCACGACCTTCAGTGCCCAATGGGATGCCGAAAACCGGCTCACGGAACTGACTCGCGACAACGGCAGCGGTCCGCAAACCGTGCGCTACACCTATGATGCCGCAGGGCTGCGAGTGAAGAAGGAGGTGGTCGGAGGTGATGTGACTCACTACCACTATGGCCCCGGCGGCAATCTGCTGTTCACCACGGATGCCGCAGGCACTGTGACGGCTTCGTTTGTCTGGAGCGGACGCTCTTTGATCGCCCTGCTGCTCGGTGACTCCCTGTCCACCGAAGTGTTTTTCCCTCTGCTGAACCGGCTGGGCAGCGTGATCGCACTCACCGATGCAACGGGTGCCGTAGTGGCGCGCTATTCCTATGACAGCTACGGCACCACGCTGCGGGAGACAGTGCCAGCAGGCGGCACCGACCTGAACCCCTTCACCTTTGCCGGAGGCTACGGCGTCATGGACGAGAGTGACGGACTCTTTTACATGAAGGAACGCTTCTACCTGGCGCGCACAGGACGCTTCCTTCAGCGCGACCCCGTCGGCCTAGCCGGCGGCACGAACCTCTACGCCTATGCCGGCGGCAACCCGGTGGTCACGGCCGATCCGGAAGGCAAGGCCTGGTGGATGGTGGTGCCTGTGGCCATCGCCGCCTGGAGCTGGTACAGCGCTGCTGACAATGCCGCTCAGGCAGGCCAGGAGGCAGGCATGGCCGTGGAATCCGCCGCGGAAACCCAGCGTGCGGCGGACCGCACCATCGCCAGCCATCAGCGGTTCCGTGAAAATGAAGCGCGGGCGATGAATCCGACGCTCGACGCCGATGCGCGCATCCGGGCGGCCTATGAATCCAGGGATGCCTTCAACCAAATGTGGAACCACGATGCTCCGGCGACGGCGGATGCCGCGAGGGACACCGTCTATCACGGTGCCCGCGCCGTGTACCGCAGCGGCAAGGCTGTGGGCGACGCCTTTGGCGGCATTGCCGTCAGCACCCCCACCAACTGCGCTGAGGCGCTCGAGCAGGCAGGCGAGAAGATCATTGAAGAGACACGCGACAGCGTCATTGAAAACTCAACCGGACTGGGAGACGAAGAATGAAGACCCTGACCCAACTCCAAGCCGCCATTGCATCGGCCATCGTGCTGCTTTCCAGCCCAGGCCAGATCCTGGCCAACGGCGCCACCTCCAGCAGCCTTTACACCTATGATGCCAACAACCGCATCACCCAGGTGAGCTACTCCGACGGACGTCAGGTGAACTACACCTACGACGATGTCGGCAACCTCACCGCCATCACCACCAAGCAGGTGAACGTGCCCTCCGTGCTCGTGGCCAGCCGCCTGCTGGGCACGGTTGCCTCAACGATCTCCGACTGGCAGATCGTGACGCAAAGCGCCAGCCCGGTGCTGAGCTACAATGCCACGGGGCTTCCTGCCGGACTGAAGCTGAACAAGACCAATGTCGTGAACGGTGATGGCAAGCCTGGCGGGGTGATTTACGGCACGCCGACCGTCGGCGGGCGCTTCACCGTGCTGCTGACCGCCAAGAGTGCGGCAGGCACCAGCGCAGCCACGCCTTTGATCATCGACATCAGCAACCCATTCACGGTCATTGAGGACCGCTTCTCCCTGGCTGGGCAGTTCTCCGGCGTGGTGGATCCCTCAGCGTTGAGCAGCAGCCTCGGTGGCAGCCTGGTCATCAAAACCACGGCCACCGGCGCCTTCACCGGCACGCTGACGCTAGGTGCCATCAAGTACAACTTCGCAGGCAGCTTCAACGGCAGCACCGGCATCGCCGCACCCATCACGATCGTCCGCAAGGCTCCCTTCACCACCAACCTCACCCTCACGCTGAGCCTGGATCTGGATGCGGACTCCACGACCCGTGGAGGCATCACCGGCACACTGAGCGATGGCGGGCCGCCTGAATCCCTGGCGGCTCATCGTGAAGTGTGGAGCAAGACGCTGCCCGCCACCTTCTTTGCCGACAGCAAGGGCTCGGTTTACAACACCGCCCTCTTCCTGGAATCAGCCCATCTCAACAACGACACCTACCCACAAGGCGTGAGCTATGCGCGCATCACAGTGGACCAGCTGGGCAAGGCGGCAGTGGCAGGGAAGCTTTCGGATGGCACAGGCATCACAGGGTCAGCCATCCTCTGGCCCGACGGCAAGCTGCCGCTCTTCCTCCCGCTTTACACCAGCAAAGGCAGCCTCGCAGGCACCCTGCAGTTTGGAACGGGCTTCGCCGAAGACCTTGTGGCGGACAATGGCATCACCGGCAGCCTGAACTGGAAGCGTCCCGCCATCGCCGGAAAAATCTACAACGCCGGATTCACCACCAGCCTCGATGCCAGCGGCGGAGTCTATGGCGCGCCGGCCAAAGGCAGCCGCGTACTCGATCTGGGCTCAGCCGCAAGCCATGTGCCTGTGGTGCTGAACCTTTCCAAAGGCGGGGTCGCTGGCAC
Organism: uncultured Prosthecobacter sp.; assembly: GCA_937941745.1. Taxonomy (GTDB): domain Bacteria; phylum Verrucomicrobiota; class Verrucomicrobiia; order Verrucomicrobiales; family Verrucomicrobiaceae; genus Prosthecobacter. The sequence continues at coordinate 6,648 of CALDGV010000580.1, forward strand.
GATCAGCGCCAATCTCACGATTTCGACGGCCAATCTGGTATCGGCCATCACGCCGAACACCAACAGCATCAAGCTGACCTTCACCTCCGCCACAGGTCTGGTGGGGGGTGAATTCGCCATCGGAGCCCGCAAGGCCAAGATTGAAGGCCTGATCCTGCCCGCAAACCCGCTGAACGATTCGGAGGCCTACGGCTTCTTCCTTCTGCCGGGAGCACTGACCGCAGACCCAACGCTTTCGGGCTTCCTGTTCATCGGCAGGCCATGATTCAAGGAGCTGCGGGCACCCTCCATCGGCTTTTTTCTTGCCCGGCGGCATGTCGCAGGCTTCTGGCGGCGTAAATTCCGCCCCCCATGTCCGATTCCCGTCCCCCTTCCTGGCTTCGTTTCCTGATTTTTGTGCTCGTGAGCGGCACTGTGGCGGCTGGCGGCTGGCTCTTCCTCAAACAGCAGCAATCCAAGGCGGCGCCGGCAGCAGCTCCCAAGGCGAAGGGCGCTCAAATGGTCACCCGGGCCAAGGTCGTCCGCAGCGATTATGCGCTCGACCTGCTTGCCGTGGGCACAGTGGCGGCGGATGAATCCATCGACCTCAGCTCGAACGTCACTGAAGCCGTCACCGCATTGCATTTCGAGGACGGTCAGCAGGTGAAAAAGGGCACGCTGCTGGTGGAGCTCAGCTCTGCTGAGGAGGAGGCCGCCCTCGCTGCCGCCAGATCACAGCTGGCCGAGCACGAGAGGGAGATCACCCGCCTGCAGGGTCTGGTCAAAGACGGGGCAGCCCCGGAGGCCCGGCTGGAGGAGCGCCGCACGCTGGCCGAGGTGGCCCGCCAGAACATCCGTGAGGCGGAGGCACGACTGGCGGACCGGCGCATTGTCGCCCCGTTTGACGGCTGGCTAGGGCTTCGGCGCATCAGTGTCGGTGCCCTGGTGTCTCCGGGCACGGTCATTGTTTCCCTGGATAAGATCGACCGCATAAAAATCGACTTCAGCGTCCCTGAAACCTACCTGGGCCTGGTGAAGCCGGGAGCAAAGCTGGAAGCGCTGGCTGAGAGCCATCGTGACCGTGTCTTCGAGGGTGCCCTGACCCAGATTGACTCCCGCATCGACCCAGTGACCCGCTCCGTTGCGGCACGGGCCGTGCTGCCTAACCCCGACCTGCTGCTCAAACCTGGGATGCTGGTCACCACCACGCTGCGGGTGGAGCCACGGCTTTCCCTTTCGATTCCCGAGCGTGCCCTCGTGCCGATCGGCTCCAAAACCTATGTCTTCACCCTGGAGGGCGACCGCGCCCAGCGTGTCGAAATCACCGTAGGACGCAGAAAGCCCGGCTACATCGAGGTTTTGAAAGGCCTGAAGGAGAACCAGGACATCGTGGCAGACGGGCTTGTCGGCCTTCAAGACGGCATGAACGTCAAGGTCACCGGGGATTTCACCAACCCAGTAAAGGCCTTCAATCCGGAGACACTCTCCAGCAAGGCCGCCCCGTGACGCTCCGGGAATGCACGCAAGATGAACACAGCCCTTGCGCTCCGCCGGAAGCGTGGCAATCTCCGCCTCCGCACCTCACTACCCCTTGGTGTAATGGTAACATAACAGATTCTGACTCTGTTGTTCAAGGTTCGAGTCCTTGAGGGGTAGCCAGCTATCTCCAAAAAATTTCAAGAGAGCTGATCAGGAACCGCTTCCAGGCACGGCCACCGCTGGCTTGACGCCGATTTCCAGCGTGGGTTCTGCAGGATCTGCCAGAGGCGGCTGAGTTGGACGGCCGCCTGCATAGACCAAGTCGTCTCCTGCGGAAAAAAGCAGGCCTTTCAGGCCATCATAACGCAGGGTCTCACCAGACCAGGGATCCACCGGCACATCCGGCAGATAAGCCGGGCGCAATTCATCCAGGCTGCCAGGCAGTTTCTGATGCTCTGCCAAGTAGCGACGAACCGCGAAAAGCACCGTCACCAGCTGATGCCGGGCCTGGGCAAGGTGGTGGTGGACCGGCACTTCCCATAGCGGCTGCGTCTGCTCGATAAAATAAGCCTTCCCCGCTCCGTTGGGCTCAAGCCAGTTCCCTGCCAACGTCTTTTTGGGGACCGGAGGGTCCAGGGAAAAGGGCGCCTTGGCCACTTGATCGCGCAGTTGCTGGCTGGCTTTGGCGAAGAGGCCGAGCGTCTCCTGCTTTTTGAAGAACAGGCGTCCAGGCCGGCCCAGGATATCACCCCGGGGCATCGTATCCAGAGGTTCGCCACTGGCGGCTCCGAGGATCAGCTTTTTCTGATGCAGGTAACAGGCTGCCAGTGCGCCTTGAAGATGCTCATCCGATGGCATCAGCGCCATGAACTGCTCCTGCAGGCCTTTCAAAACCTCCGGAGCCAGCTGGGCATCCCGCAGCACGATGGCGCAGCTTTGCACGCCAGCCAGGTGCAGCTCCTGCGCGCGCAGCATGTAGGAAGGCCAGGACCACATCTCTTCCAGATGCCGCGACAGCCGGATCAGGTCCATGGCCGCCTCCAGGCCAAGACGAGGCTCCGACCTGCGCAGGAGGTTCTCCACCCTGGCCTGGAGCAAAACCCGGACATGAGGCCAGGCCCGGTGCTCCCCCCAGTCCTCCAGATGCCATGCAGCGTGGTGAGGGTGCCAGTCAAAGCTGCCCAGCAGGTCGCGCAGGGCATCCAGGGCAGCTCCATTGCCCTGGATGAAGCTTTGCAGCACGGGATTGTCCCACTTTGACGCTGGCTTCATCGCCAGATCCAGGTTTTCCAGGGTGTTCACGGCCTGCAGGAAGGTGCCCAGACGCTCTGGGCCATCGATTTCAGGAGCGGTGTCCAACGGCACCCGCAAGGCCAGTTCCTT
>CALDGV010000581.1 GCA_937941745.1 uncultured Prosthecobacter sp.
GACAGCCTTTGCTCTCCAGGCTGCCGACACCCAGAAAACCATCACATATGAAGGAAAGATCACAGGTGTCGTCTGTGTCTCCTGCAAAGAGCATGTCGCTGGAGCGCTGAAGCAGAAGCTTCCTGGCGTTATCAGCGTGGATGTGAAGCCCGGAAGCACGCCGGACGCAGAGGAAAAACGGCTGATCATCGTTGCTGAAGGCAATGAGATCACACGCGAAACGGCAACCGCAGCGCTGGGCACCTACGCGAAGAACTACACCATCGTCAGCCTCGACAAAAAGCCGTAACACGCCCGTCATGCTGCTGCCCGATCTACGCGCCCAGATTTGTGAGGCCAACCGCTCCCTTGTGCCCGCTGGCCTGGTTCGCCTGACCTGGGGTAATGTTTCCGGGATTGACCGTGCCAGCGGCCTCTGGGGTATCAAGCCAAGTGGCGTCGATTATGCAGCCCTGACTCCTGAGGACATTGTTTTGCTCGACCTGGATGGCGAGATTGTTGAGGGCACTTTGCGACCTTCGTCCGATACCAGGACGCATCTGCACTTGTATCGTGAATTTCCTGAAATCGGCGGCATTACTCACACGCATTCCTTGAGTGCCACCATCTTCTCACAAGCTGGGTGTGAGCTTCCGTGTTACGGCACCACGCATGCGGATCATTTTCACGGCACGGTACCGATAGTTCGTGCGCTGACACCTGCTGAAGTTGACGCTGACTACGAGCATTACACCGGGGTGGCTATTGTGGAGCGTCTGCGGGAGCTTCGTTTGAGCCCCTTGGAGATGCCTGCGGTGCTGCAAAGACATCATGCGCCCTTCACCTTTGGTAAAAGCGCGATGGATTCCGTGAACAACAGCATTGCTCTGGAAATGTGCGCCCAGATGGCCCTGGGAACTCTCAGCCTGATGCCCGGTTTGAGCGCCATGCCAGACTACATCCTGGAAAAGCATCACCTCCGTAAACACGGTCCCAACGCCTACTACGGTCAGGGGAAACATTGAAACCAGGGGCCGTCCCCGGTTTCTCTGAAAAAATCCCGATCAAATGATGACCGTGGACGGCTTTTTAGGCCATCCGTCCGCAGCACTGCTTGAACTTTTTGCCGCTGCCACAAGGGCAGGGGTCATTGCGGCCGATGTTCTGCGGCATCGGACGGCGCTGAGGTTGCGGAACCATGTTCGGCAGGATGAGCTTCGGGCCTTCCTTGGCTGGGTCGAAGGGTTTGGGCTTTTCTTCCTCTTCCTGCTTTTTGGGCTGAGGTGCTGGAGCCGGAAGCTCGCCGCCTCCGCTCTGCATCATCGCGAGATGTGCCAGGAACTGCTCAAAGGCAGCCAGCTGCTGGGTGCTTTTGAAAAGGTTGTTGAGGATCTCGCCGTTGATGTTGCGCATCAGGTCGGCGAAAATGCTGAAGGCCTCCTGTTTGAATTCGATGAGGGGATCTTTCTGGCCGTAGCTGCGCAGGCTGATGCCTTCCTTGAGGGCGTCGAGGGCATACAAATGCTCCTGCCAGAGGCGGTCGATGGCATTGAGCAAGATCATTTTCTCGATCTCCTGAAGTGCCTGCGGGTTGGCACCGCCAACCTTGATGTCGTAAGCACCGAGCACCTTCTCTTTCACCCATTCGCATTGAGCTTCGAAGTCGAGGCTCTTGAACTCCTGTGGCAGCTCATAGAGACCAATCGGGAAGGTGCTGTTGAGCCATTGGAGCAGATTGTCGTAGTCAGCGACAGTGTCATCACCCTTCTCCTGAGGCAGGAACTCGCCGAGGCGCTCGCGGATGCCCTGTTCGACGGCGTCGTTGATCAGCAGACGTGGGTCGTTGGACTCCAGCGCCTCGTTGCGGCGTTCGTAGATGACCTCGCGCTGCTGATTCATAACGTCGTCGTATTCGAGGACGCGCTTGCGCCAGACGTAGTTGCGCTGTTCAACGCGCTTCTGGGCGGTTTCGACGCTGCGGTTCAGCCACGGGTGGGCGAGCTCTTCACCCTCCTTCATGCCAAAGCGCTCCATGATCTTGGTCATGCGTTCGGCAGCGCCGAAGTTGCGCATCAGGTCATCTTCAAAGCTCAGGAAAAACTTGCTCTCGCCCGGATCACCCTGACGGGCGCAACGACCGCGCAACTGGCGGTCCACGCGGCGGGATTCATGACGTTCGGTGGCAATCACCATGAGGCCGCCGAGCTCGGAAACGCCTTCACCCAGCTTGATGTCCGTGCCGCGTCCCGCCATGTTGGTGGAGATGGTAACCGCACCACGCTGACCTGCCCGTGCGACGATCTCTGCCTCCTGCCGGTGGTATTTGGCGTTGAGAACTGCGTGCGGAATCTTCTGCAGCTTCAGCATCCGGCTCACGGTTTCGGAAGCCTCAACGCTTGCAGTGCCAACAAGCAGGGGTTGTCCCTTGGCATGGCGTTCCCGGATCATTTCGATCACGGCGTTGTACTTCTCGCGGCGTGTCTTGTAGATGCTGTCGTTTTGGTCGATGCGACGGACGCTCCGGTTGGTCGGGATGGTCAGCACATCGAGTCCATAGATGTCATGAAACTCCGCCGCATCGGTTTCGGCAGTGCCGGTCATGCCGCCCAGTTTTTGATAGAGACGGAAGTAATTCTGGATGGTGATGGTGGCAAGCGTCTGGGTTTCAGCATCGATCTGCACGCCTTCCTTGGCCTCGACAGCCTGATGCAGGCCGTCGCTCCAGCGGCGGCCGGGCATCTTGCGGCCGGTCTGGCTGTCCACGATGACTACCTTGTTTTCCTCGACGACGTATTCGACGTCTTTCTCATACAGGCAATAGGCGCGGAGGAGCTGGCTGATCTGGTGAATCCGCTGGCCTTGGAAGCTCAGCCGATCCTGGAGTTCCGCCTTCTTCTGCTGCTTCTGCTGGTCCGTCGTGCTGGGGTCGCCATCAATCTCGGAGTAGAGGGTGGCGAGGTCGGGCAGGACGAAGGCGTCCGGATCATCAGGGCTCAGGAAGTTGCGGCCTTTTTCGCTCAGATCGGCATCGTGGCTCTTCTCCTCAATAAAGAAGTAGAGGTCTTCCTTGAGGGCAAAGAGGTCCTTTTTCTGCGAGTCCTCGTAGGTCTTGAGCTCCGCTTTCTCCATGGCGCGGCGCATTTCCGGATCCTCAAGGGCGCGCATCAGGGCACGGTTCTTCGGCTGGCCGAGCTTGACCTGGAAAAGCTTCTTCCCGGCTTCCTCCCATTCCCCTTTCTCTGCATGGCCCTTGGCCTCGCTGGCGAGCTGGTTGCAGTAAGTGTTCTGACGGCGGACGAGCTGGTCCACAAGCGGCTTGTAACGCTCGAACTGATGATTGCTCTCCGCAGCGGCCACGGGACCGGAGATGATGAGCGGCGTGCGAGCCTCATCGATGAGCACGGAGTCCACTTCGTCCACGATAGCGAAGTAATGGCCACGCTGCACCTGCTGCTCCTTGCTGGAGGCCATGCCATTATCACGCAGGTAATCAAAGCCGAACTCGCTGTTCGTGCCGTAGGTGATATCGCACTGATACTGTTGGTGGCGAATGTGGCTAGGCTGGTCGTTCTGGATGCAGCCGACCGTGAGGCCGAGGAACTTGTACAAGTAGCCCATCCATTCCGAGTCACGGCGTGCCAGGTAATCGTTGACGGTGATGACATGCACCCCGCGGCCGGTGAGCGCGTTCAAGGTCACTGGCAGGGTTCCCACCAGGGTCTTGCCTTCACCTGTGGCCATTTCGGCAATCATGCCGCGATGCAGGGCGATGCCGCCGATGAGCTGAACATCGAAATGAACCATGTTCCACTTGAGCGGAGTGTCACAGACAATGTGCTCTTGCCCGCAGAGGCGACGGGCCGTGTTCTTCACCACGGCGTAAACCTCTGGCATGATGTCATCGAGCATCTTTGCCTCAATGGCAGCGAACTTGGGCTGGATTTCGTTCCAGGCCTCACGGGCTCGGTCAATGCGCTCTTTTTTGTCCGCGAGGTTTGAATCGTTCCAGGAACTCTCGGCCAGATAGGCATCATCCAGGGTGGGAAAGTGCTGCTTCAGGGCGCCAAAGTAGCCCGCCACATGTTTCAGGCAGGCATTGACAGTCTCTTCATCGGCAATGCGGAGGGAGACCCCACCCAGGAACTGCGGAGTGTGAAACACCCGAAACTGGGCTTTCCATGCTGCGACCCGCTCACGCAGCGCCTCATCGGTTTCATTCTGGAGCTGCTGCTCGATGCGGTTGATCTCGGCGACGATGGGCTGCAGGCGCTTGACAGTGCGCTGGTTCTTGGTGCCGATGATTTTTTTGATGATCCAGTCAAACATGAGGGAAAGGGGCGGAGTTGAGCCGCGAGGGGGCGAGATAGTGGAGAGCCACAAGCCTTTGGCAAGGGCGGGGGAGGGGGGACGTGGGTTTGTTGCTGCACAGCAGAAGCCTTCCTTCCGCGAAACCGCGCCAAGATCCTGCGTGGCTGCCAAATGCAGGATCTCATTCGCCCACCTGAACCTTCAAACCGATGGTTTTGAAGCTGTTAATGATTTCCTGGGCCAGTTGAGCGTAGGGCCGCTCTGCCTGGAGCAGGTGGAGGTGTTTGAAGGGGGCGGTAAGGGGATTCATGTCGGGGGGTGGAAAATCACTCGGGTAGGAGAATCGGCCGCCATCCATGCGCTTGACCCTTGGGTCGGCAAAGAAGGCGCGGAGTTCGGCCACCTGGCTGTAGGCGGCGTCCATGAACTTGATGAAGCGGCTGCCCTTGGCATCGCCATCCAGGTGGCAGAAGTAATAAACAAGCAGCTGGGAGCGGTGGTACATGTCCCGCATTTTCTGCGGGGTGAGGCATTCGACGTCCCATTCGCGACTGTTCATCGTGAGCATCTTTTTGAGACTCGGAATTTCGAGACGGAAGCCTTCGTGCTTTTCCCAGGCTTCCACATCTTCCTTGAGCCCATTCTTG
>CALDGV010000582.1 GCA_937941745.1 uncultured Prosthecobacter sp.
TTTCAAAGACCGGGTAGCGCTGCGCGCGCAGCTTCTCCAGGATCTCCTCGTAGATCTGCCCCATCATGCGCGAGGCCAGCAGGCTGTCCTGGTCCTGCGGTGGCAGCAGCCGCGCCGCCTCCCGGTAAAAGGCGCGCGCACGGCTGTATTGAAAGTCCATCATCTGGATGAAGCGCTGATTGTGCCGGCCGTTCAGAATCTCCGTCTCCGTCACGCCGTAGCGCCGCAGGTCCTCCAGCGGCAGATAGATGCGGCCATAGTCACGCGCGTCCTCGCCCACATCGCGGATGATGTTGGTCAGCTGCAGCGCATAGCCCAGCTGCACCGCATACTCCCGTGCCTCCGGCTGCGTGTGGCCGAAGATGTGCACGCTGCACAGGCCCACCACGGAGGCCACCTTGTAGCAGTAGGCCAGCAGGTCCTCATAGGTCTCGTAGCGCAGGGTCGTGATGTCCGAGGCCACGCCGTCGATGATCTCTCCCAGCCACGCACGCGGGAACCCATACTTGCCGGGCAGTTCCACCACCTCGTCCAGCACGGGATGCCCCGGCGCCTCGCCGCTGAGCACGCACTGCTTCCACCAGGCCAGCTCCTTCTCCCGCTCCTCCTCGTTCAGCGTCACCGACTCGGCGATGTCATCCGCCACACGGCAGAAGGCATAGAAGCTGATCATGTCCTTCCGCCGCTCCTCGGGCAGGCAGGCCAGCGCCAGGGCCAGGTTCGATTTCGCCTTCCGGGCGATCTGCGCGGTCGAAAGAGTGCTGCCGGGGGAGGGTGCGGACATGCCAGAAGCGCGACGGATCAGGAGACGGAGCGCCCGGGGCTGGCGGGCGGGGTCAGGGCATGGCGGAGGAGGGTCAGCACGAGGGCTAAAAACACCCAGTTGCGCACGGTGGCAAGCACCAAACCATGCACCGGCAGCAGCAGCAGCGTGCGCCAGCCTTCCGGCCCCGTCTGCTCCAGCATCACCGCGCTGGCATGGCGGGTCAGCGCCAGCAGCACCGCCCCCGTCAGCAGCACTCCGGCGACCTTCAGCCCGGCCTGCAGCCAGCCCCGCAGCGCCGCCGTGCCCTGCCTTTTCAGCGGTCCGGGCACGCGCGCCGCCGCCGCAGGCAGCATGAGGAAGACCAGCAGCGCCTCCAGGTGGATCCAGCGGCCCAGCCCGGCGGCATTCAGGCTCGATGCCTCCAGCAGCAGCACCGGCAGGTTCAGCGCCGCCAGCACCGCCACCCCGCGCCAGCGGGCAAAGGCATGCTCCACCGCCAGCCCGAGGTCCCGGGCATCATCCGGCTGCTCCGGTTCCAGCCAGGCCACCACCAGCCGGATCAGCACCATCTGGGAAAAGGCCACCGCCACCGCCTCAAAGACCAGCCGCAGCGCCAGCCGCAGGCCTTCCACCCACTCCGGCAGCAGGTTCGCCGCCCCGGTCGAGGCCACCTCCAGGCCCAGCCAGGCCCAGCTCAGCAGCATCGTCACCGCCAGCAGCCAGCGCTCCTCCGGCCGCTGGCGGCGTGGGCCGTAGCGGTAGGGGTAGCGGATCACGCGCCAGCTCAGCAGCACCAGGGCAGGGGGCAGCAGCAGGGCCCAGGGCCAGCCCGGCAGCAGCGCGTGCGCCAGGGCCGCCTCCTCCGCCAGGCCCTCCAGCAGCCGCTCCGGCATCCCGCCGTCCCAGCCCCAGCCCTCCGCCACCGCCTGCGCGCCCGTGATCGACCGTCGTCCCAGCAGCTCCGCCGCCGTGATCAGCATCCCGTGCAGCACCGTCAGCCAGGGCAGGCCCGTCACCAGGTCCCACCCTTCGGAAAACTCCCGCCGCGACGGGTGCCACTTCAGGTGCAGCCACAGCCCTCCCGCGGCGGTCAGCACCACCGCCGCCGTTTGCAGCCAGAGGGAGGTCGGATTCATGAAAGGCAGAGCCGCGCCCTATACCGTGCATCCCGGCGCCGGGCCATCATCATCATCGGCGCTCACCTCATCCCAGGGTCGCCACCGCCTTCACCACCCCGCTCCCCGGCCTCACCCACTCCGGCATCCGGGCCGGCAGCTCCGCCAGCGTGCAGCGGTGGGTGATCCAGGGCTGCGTGCGGATGCGCCCCGCCGCGATCAGGCCCAGGATGCGTGGAAAGTCCTCCGCCACCGCGTTCCGGCTGGCCAGCAGCGTCAGCTCCCGCCGGTGGAAGAGCGGATCATCCAGCAGCACCGGCTCCTTCGTGATGCCCACATACACGATGCGCCCCGTGAACCGCGCCAGCCTCAGCGCCCGTGCCATCGAGCCCGGGTGCCCCGTCGCATCAAACACCACCTGCGCGCAGGGCTCGTCCGCCAGCTCCGCCACCACCCGCACCTCCGGGTAGTGCTCCTGCACAAAGGCCCTCCGCCGCTCGTTCAGCTCCAGCACCGTCACCGCCGCCCCCGCCAGCCGGGCAAACTCCAGCACCGTCAGCCCGATCGGCCCCGCGCCGATGATCAGCACCTCCTCCCCCGCCGCCAGCCCCGCCCGGTTCACCGCGTGGCAGCCGATCGCCAGCGTCTCCACCAGCGCGATCTCCGCAAAGTCCAGCGCCCCCGCCGCGTGCAGCTTGGCCGCCGGCAGCACCATCCGCTCCCTCATCGCCCCATCGCAGTGCACCCCCAGCACCTGCAGCGATTCGCAGCAGTTCGTCCGCCCCTGGCGGCAGGCATGGCAGTCCCCGCAGTTCAGGTAGGGCTCCACCGAGCAGCGGTCCCCCGGCCGCAGGTGCGTCACCCCCGTGCCCACCGCCAGCACCTCCGCCCCCAGCTCATGGCCCAGGATGCGCGGGCACTCGATGAAGGGCATCTTCCCCAGGTAGCCGCTGATGTCCGTCCCGCAGATGCCCACCGCGCGGATCGCCACCAGCGCCTCTCCCGGCCCCGGCGCCGCCGCCTCCGGCAGCTCGATGCATTCCAGGCGTTCAGGGGCGGTCAGGCAGAGGGCTTTCATGGCAGGGCAGGGGGGCGGCCCGCATTGGGAGCCTGACCCGGCCCGGCGTCAAGCCCGCCGCCCTCACCCCCTCCTTTCAGAACAGTCACAGCCGCCATTTGCATTCCCCGGAGGGCCGCGCTAGGTGGCGCGGTTTCGCATTTTCCGCCCCCCCATCCCAGTCCCCCATTCCCACCCCTGATGAAAGCAATCCTGGCCCTCGAAGACGGAAGGTATTTTGAAGGCACCGCCTTTGGTGCACCCGCCACCAGCAACGGCGAGGCCTGCTTCAACACCTCCATGTCCGGCTACCAGGAGGTCCTCACCGACCCCTCCTACCGCGGCCAGATCGTCACCATGACCTACCCGATGATCGGGAACTACGGCATCAATGCCCTCGACGACGAGAGCGCCGTCCCCCACGTCCGCGGCTTCGTGGTCGAGGAGCTCTGCCCCGTCCCCAGCAACTGGCGCAGCACCGAGTCCCTCGATGACTACCTCAAGCGCTACGGCATCCCCGGCATTCAGGGCATCGACACCCGCGCCCTCACCAAGCACCTCCGCACCCGCGGGGCCATGCAGGCCGTCATCACCTCCCAGCTCACCGCCGCCGAGGCCATCGAGGCCGCCAAAAAGAGCCCGCCCATGAGCGGCAGCGACTACGTCAAGGAAGTCACCACCCCCAAGCCCTATGTCTGGGACCCCGAGGACCTCGACAGCCGGGCCTGGGACATCCCCAGCCCCAGCCAGAATCGTGAAGGCGGCCCCACCGGCGCCTTCCTGCCCCTCCCCGAGGCCCGCCACCACATCGTGGCCTATGATTTCGGCATCAAGAGGAACATCCTCCGCAGCCTCCGCCAGGCCGGCTTCCGCGTCGAGGTCGTCCCTGCCACCACCAAGGCGGCCGATGTCCTCGCCCGCAATCCCGACGGCGTCTTCCTCTCCAACGGCCCCGGCGATCCCGCCGCCCTGGGCTACATCCACAGTGAGATCCGGGAGCTCATCGGCAGAAAGCCCATCTTCGCCATCTGCCTCGGCCATCAGCTCCTCGGCCACGCCTACGGCGGCAAGACCTTCAAGCTCAAGTTCGGCCACCGCGGCGGCAACCAGCCCGTCAAGGACCTCCGCAGCGGCAAGGTCAGCATCACCAGCCAGAACCACGGCTTCGCCATCGACCCCGCCAGCCTCCCCTCCAACGTCGAGGTCACCCACATCAATCTCAACGACGGCACCGTCGAAGGCATGCGCCACCGCGAGGCCCCCGTCCTCAGCGTCCAGTATCACCCCGAGGCCGCCCCCGGCCCCAACGACGCCAAATACTTCTTCGCCGAGTTCGCCAAGCTCATTGACTCAGCGGACTGAGGGCGCTGACGGCCGCCGCCGCCTCCCATGCTCCCGCTCACCCAGCTCTGCCGCCTGCCGCAAAGGGTCGTCGTTCTCCTTTGCGGCCTCGTCGCCCTCGGCGGTGGACTCATCAGCTTCAAAGCCGCCTGGGACGGCCGTCTGAACTACCAGCAGGTGCAGCAGCTCGGGCAGGAGGCCGATGCCGTCGCCCCGGGCCGCCCTACCAAAGGCAGCTGGCATACCCCCCCGCGCCTCTTCGTGCGCTTCTGGGCGGCGGGCCGGACCTATGAGACCTACCTCCCCCTGGCCAATGAAGAGCTGCCCCGGCCCTCCGCCTCCCGCGGCGGCACGCCCACCCTGCGCGTCCGCTACCTTCCCGCCAACCCCCACATCGCCTTCCTGGCCGGGGAGCCCAGCCCCTACTACATCCTCCTGACCACCGGCATCATCGTCGCCCTGGTCGGCGTCTGGCTCCTTGGCTATGGCTGGCGCATGCGCGATGATTAAGCCCGCCCCGCCGATGCCCTCCACCCTGCCCGCGAGCTTCCGCCCCGCCCTCTGCCAGCCTGCCGACCTCCCCGGCACCCGGCCCTTTTACGTCCGGCCCGGCTCCCCCCTGCCCACGCCCCCGGTCCAGCCGCCCGCCGCGCCGC
>CALDGV010000583.1 GCA_937941745.1 uncultured Prosthecobacter sp.
AATGCTGGCACCACTGAACTGGACGCGGGGCAGGATGATGCGGTTGAGCTTGGCGTTGAGGGCCGAAGCAGTGGCATCGACTGGCTTGTTGGCGCTGATGTGGCTGAGATCGAGCTTCTTTGATGCCTCAGCCTGTTCGGGCGTGCCGAAATAGAGGGAACCGAATGCCCTGCCGTTCTCAGCGCCATAAAAGGAGAGGTGCGGCAGGCCTTCGTGCAGGTGCGGATGGTGCAGCACGACGCTGCCTTTTCCTTTGGCGATGGTTTTGCTCTGGCCGGCTTCGACCTTCGTTCTGCCTTTGTCTTTCGAGGTGATGAAGAGGGCGATTCTGGCGGCGTCGGCGCTGGCGAGTTCGTATTCGGCGGTGACGCTGAGTTGATCGGCGCTGCGCTCGACGGAGGTGATTTGAATGGAGTCGCCGGAGCGGAAGGCGGTCTGCCCTACGGTGAATGAAGAAGATCGAGAGGATGCCGAAGCTGCGGGGGATGCACCGCTCATTTTCCGCGATGCATCCGCCTCTTCCTGAGTGCCGAAGTAGATGCCTCCAAACGAGCTGCCGCCGCCGCTGGGGTAGAAGGAGACGTGCGGCATTCCTTCCCGCACATCTGGATGATGAAGGACGACGCGGCCTTTGCCTTTACCGATGGCCTTGCGCTGATTGGGGTCGGTTTTGGTCCTGCCGTTGTCTTTGGTGGAAGTGATGTAAAGGGAGATGTTCGCCGCTTCGGCGCTGGCGAGTTCATAATCGGCGGTGACCGTCATGAAGCCGCCGCTGCGCTGCACCTGAGTGATGCGGATGCTGTCTCCGGGAAGGAACGAGGAATTGCCGACGGTGAAGTTGCTCGGATGAACCTGCCAGACGCCTTGGTCGAACCCCAACGTCAAGCCGTTCGCCTCACACATGGCCTCCAGGATCTTGAACGGACTGGCCCGGATAGTGAAGGTGATCAGTTTCTTGTTGGCTGGATGATCGGCAGGCAGGTTTACAAAACGAATGCCGGCATCCGTGGCAAGAAGCTGCAGTACCTCGCCCAGCGTTGACTTGCTTCGTTCGTAGGTCTTCGGGCTGGCCTGGCGAAGTTCGTCCGCTTTTCTCAGGGCCTCACCGAATAGCGTCCCGCCCATTGCTGTGAGGCCAGCTTCGCCGGGTTGAATCCGCTTGGGTGTGATGATGTAGAGAACCGGGCGACGGCCCGGTGCCTCGACTTTGTTTCCCCCGTGTTCCTGCCAGCCATACACGGCACAACTCGTGCCCACTGGAACTTCCTCGGTAGCGCGATAGGCGCTGCTTCTTGCCACAGGATAGGGTTGTCCCCCAATTTTTGTTTCTCCGATGATCTCTGAGTTGGTTATATCGATGTGGAGCAAGATTTTGTCGTCGGAATACTGCTTCGCTGTGAATTTCCCGGCGAATCCGATGGGCACATAAACGATGGAATCTTTTCCGTCTTTGTCTTGACCGGGGACGGGCTGGTTCACCACGGAGCGAATCATCGACTCCTTCCCCTCTTCGACGACCATCCGTGGATAGGCGGATTGATGTGCGCCGGGCTGCTTCAGCGTGTCTTTGAGGAGCTTGTTTAGTTCGTCACCTCCCAGTGTCTGCGTTTGCAATGCCGATCCCGTGGGAGATTTATCAGCACCGGGAGGTGGTGTAGTCAGCCTGCCGCCGAGGTTCCAGTTGCTCTCGCGATTGAAGCTGATGATTTGAATTTCCAATGACATCCATTTGGACGAATCGCGTGCTTCGGCTTCGGCCGCAGGCTTCTCAGCGCGCGTGACGCCGAGGAAGGTCATGCATGTGATGCAGAGCGTCGCCAGCAGACCAGCCAGCGGCCGGGTGCGTGATGGCTGGGCGATGGAGCGGATGCGCGCACGCAACGCCGCACCACGCTGGAGCATGCCGATGAAGCCGAGACTCAGGCGGAACGGTGCGAAGGCCGCTTCGACTTTGAGAAGGGCGTGACCGTATTCACTGCGGCGTTGCGGCGTGGCGTTGACGAGCACCTGGGCATCGCAAGCGGCCTCGCGGTCTGCTCGCGCTTTGAAGAAGGCGAGCCAGAGCAGGGGATTGAACCAATGCAGCGCCATGAGCACGCAGAGCAGTGTGTTGAGAGGGAGATCGTGACGTTTTAGATGCGTCAGCTCGTGCTGAAGGATGAGCCGTGCTTCCTCGGCGGTGAAATCGCGCTCAAAGCCGGCGGGCAGCAGCAGTGTGGGACGCAGCAGGCCAGTGACAGCGGGACTCTGGATCGCCGGGGCCACGAGCACCTGAGGTGAATGACGCAATCCGACTTCACGCGAGATGGCATCGAGCAGCGAAAGCAGATCGTCGCTGACGCTTTCGCGGGATTGGCGGAAACGAAGCAGTGACCCCAGGAACGAAACGCTGCCGATCAGGAGCAGCAGGCATGCTCCCAGCGCCCAGGTGACGAGCTGGATTTGGTTCCAATCCAAGGGCGCTGGCGCGGAAACGACCGGTGGTGCGATGGATGGCAGGCTCACAGGCGCGATGTCTGCAATCAAGGGAGCGGAATGTACCTCCACGGGCTGCGGTTTGGGCTGGAACACACTTTCGATGCTCCAGCGGCTCTCGGGCAGCACCGGGGCGATCAGCACGACCAAAACGGGCAGCCATAGGGAGTAGCGCCAACGCGGGGAGAGATGCCGCTGCAGCAGCCACTGGAGGGCAAACACCAGCAGCGTAAGAGCCGAGGCGCGAAGGCTGGCGGCGATGAGCCAGTCGAAGATGGTATGGAGCGTGTTCATGACCGGTTATGAGCTGAGGTTCTGATCGAGGATCTTTTTCAGCTCCTTCACCTCCTCGGCGGTGAGCTTGCTGTTTTGGGCGAAGTGGACGAGCAGGGGCTTCGCCGCGCCGCCGAACATGCGCTGCATGAAGGACTCGCCCTCGGCACGCACGCAGGCCTCGCGCTTCACGGCTGGGAGGTAAGTGCGGGTGCCGCTGGCGTTCTCGCTGGTCTTAAGCGCGCCTTTTTCAACGAGACGCGTGAGCAGCGTACGGACGGTGTTTTCAGCCCAGTTGGTGGTGGGGCGGAGAGTCTTGGTGACTTCGGAGGCGGTTTGCGGATTGGATTCCCAGAGGGCTTCCATGATGGACCATTCGGATTCGGCGATGTCGGGG
>CALDGV010000584.1 GCA_937941745.1 uncultured Prosthecobacter sp.
TGAAGGAGTCATCGCTGGTGAGATACCACGAGCGCCAGTCATTGGCCCAGTGCTTGGAATGCGTGGAGAAGAAGAGGGTGCTGCGCTGGCCGAGGATCATCAGCTCGGTGGGACCCTGGCCGATGGTCTTGCCCTCACGGGGGAAGCCGACGTCAAAGGGCTGCAGCGGGGTCCAGGTTTTGCCCATGTCGGTGCTGCGGGTGATGCCGGTGTAGTTCAGGGGTGAAGGCTCGGTATCGCCTCCGGCGAGCATGAAGAGGATCCAGGAGCCATCGGGCAGCTCACGGAGGGTGGTGTCACAGACCATTTTGTTGGGCGTGAAGCCATCGTAGGGGATGCTTTTGTAGTCCTGTTTCGCATCTTCGAGGGCCTGGGCGGTCCATTTGGGATCGGGAGTGATGGCCTTGGGCAGCCTGGGGGCATGGGCCTTGTTCACCACGGTCTTCTTGGGCACCCAGACCGCAGCCGCATTGGTGGCCACGGGCTTGGCATGATCGAGCTTTGAGGGCGGCGGGAGGGGGCGCGGGGCGAAGTCGGCCTCGGTGAACTTCACGTGCAGGATCTCGGCGTCGGTGTGGCGGTTCCAGTCATAGAGGATGTGGATGTCGCCGTTCGGGGCCTGGAAGCCATCGGGATAGGAGACCTCGGAGCGGTCATCAATGAGCAGCCCCTTGCCCCAGGTGCGACCATCATCGTCGGAGAGGAAGGCCTTGAGGTTGGATCGGCGCGGCAGGCGGACGTTGATGGGGCCGTTCTTCACAAGCAGCAGTTTGCCACTGGCGAGGCGGCGGATGAAGAAGCGGGCGCTGACGTTCTGGATGCTGCTGGGCTTTGGCTCCGTCCAGGTGGCACCACGGTCGGTGGAGGTGCTTTCGCTGATGCCATCCTTGGTGCGGGCGAGCATCCACAGGCTGCCATCCTTGCGCTCCACGATCATGTGTTCGTCGAAATCGGTGCGGGGAAAGGCGACTCCACCGCGGCGGGTCCAGGTTTTGCCCTGATCGGTGGAGGCCAGGACATTGGCCATGCGGATGACGTCGAGGTCCTTGTGCGCCTCCTTGTCCACACCGGGGCCGCCCATGCGGTCACGCGTCCAGAGGGAGACGGGGAGGAGCCAGTCGCCATTGCTGAGGACGGTGGGCTTGTTGAGCGTGCAGCCATCGGCCAGGCGCACGGGCGCGGTCCACTGAGGCTCGGCGGCATCGGGATCATCGCAGCGGATGAACCAGTCGCCCGCACGGCCATCGTAGTAGCCAAGGCTCTGATCGAAGAAGCACCAGAGGCGGCCGAGGGGATCGGTCCACAGGTTGCCGACAAGGGCGCGGCGCTCATACTTCACGCCATTGAGCTCGCCATCCTGAGGATCAATGACGACACGCGGCCTGGACCAGGTTTTGCCATCGTCATCGCTGGTGGCCAGCATGAAGAAGCCATTGGGCGAATCGCCATTGCCGACCCAGGCGGCCCAGAGACGGCCTTTGGGCGTGCGGTCGAGGCCGATGATCATGTTTCCCGGGCGCACCTGATCGGCATATTCGGGGCCGGGGCGGGTGTTGATGAGCGGAGGCTCCAGGGAGAGGTCGGCAAGGGTCCTGCCCTGAGCCAGGGTGAGGCTGGAGGCGAGGAGGGCGGTGGCGAAGAGGTGTCTCATGAGCAGGGAGCAGGGAACGTGCGTAAAGCGGGCACTTCCAAGACGGTGTGCAGGGAATGCGGTGTTATGAAATCACCGGGCGCAGACGTCCAGCCTTTCAGCATCCCGCCGCTCCACCCCCAAAAGCAGCAGGATCTCCCGGAGAGGATCCTGCTGGTCGAAACGGGAGATGCGGAGAGGTCAGGAGTTGTAGCCCGATTCGCCATGTTCGGCGAGGTCGAGGCCCTGGTTTTCCTGCTCGGAGTCCACCCGGAGGCCGATGGTGGCCGCGATGATCTTCAGCAGGACCACGCTGACCACGCCGGAAAGCACAATGGTGTACACGGAGGCCAGCAACTGGGTGAGGAACTGCCCGCCCATGGTGACGCCTTCGGCATAACCAAGCCCGCCAAAGGTGGGCGAGGCGAAGACGGCGACGAGGAGGGTGCCGACAAAACCGCCGACCCCATGGACACCGAACACGTCGAGCGAGTCATCATAGCGGAACTTGTGCTTCACCTTCGAGCAGAAGAACCAGCACACGAGGGCGCTGATGCTGCCGATGCAGAGTGCGCCAACCGGCCCCACCTTGCCCGAAGCCGGAGTGATGGCCGCCAGACCGGCAATGGAGCCGGTGGCAATGCCCAGGGCGCTGGGCTTGCCGACCTTGATCTTTTCAATCACGCACCAGACGACGCAGGCCGCCGCCGCGGAGATATGCGTGACGACGACCGTCATGGCGGCGCTGCCGTTTGCCGCGACCTGGCTGCCGCCATTGAAACCGAACCAGCCGACCCACAGCATCCCGGCACCTGCGACGGTGAAGGGCAGGTTGTGCGGCATCATCGGCGTGTGGGGGAAGCCCTTGCGCGGCCCCACCATGATGCAGGCAACGAGCGCCGCCACGCCTGCGGTGATGTGCACCACGATGCCGCCCGCGAGATCGATGACGTTCTTCAGGCCGAAGAACTCCATCTTGTGCCAGACGCCCCAGCAGGTGGGCACATAGACCAGCAGGCTCCAGAAGATGCTGAAGACCATGATGGCGCTGAACTTCATGCGCTCTGCAAAGGCGCCGATGAAAAGGCCCGGTGTGATGAGGAAGAACATCATCTGGTAGGCAAACCAGAGGTGCTCAGGGATGTTCGGGTAGGCCGCATAGCTGCTCGAGGGCGTGACGCCCTTGAGGAAGGCCTTGTCCAGGGTGCCGAAGAACCCGCTGTCGCCCGTGAAGCTGAGGGAGTAGCCGCAGATGAGCCAGACGAGGCTCAAGACAGCCGTGAGCGCAAAGCACTGCATGAGGATGGAGAGCACGTTCTTTGCACGAACGAGCCCGGCATAGAACAGGGCGAGCCCGGGAATCATCATGAACAGCACGAGGGCCGTGGAGGTGAGGAGCCAGGCGGTGTCTCCGCTTTGATGGGAGGAGGTTTCAGCAGCGTGCAACGACGTGGAGGCACAGCAAAGCGCGGCGCACGCTGAGACAAGCAGCGTGTGGCCACGTCCGCGACGCAAAGGCGCAGGGTGGGGCATGGTTGGTTGGGAGGCTGGTAGGTTGGTGGTTGGAGGCAAGGAGCAGGCCAAAAGCCCGCTCCGCCTCGAACCCATTTCGAAAAGCAGCATCCGTGCCAAGATGACGGGGCCATTTCGCCCCATCAGCCTTCCTTGGTCTGCCAGTTCATCGGCGGAGAGAACCAGCGCCCTGGCGCAGGTCTGGCTAACACCAGCTCCGCGCCATCTCCAGATTCCGTTTGAAGCCTTCGCGGACGAGGGAGAGGTCGGAATCCATCGCCAGCCAGGTGAGGCCGAGGGCCTTGAGCTTTTCCTTGTCGTCCGCATGGCGGACGAGGATGCCGCAGCCCTTGCCGTGGCTCCTGGCGGCCTGCACGACGGCATCCAGGCACTCGTCATAGCTGCGCGGCGAGTTCCGAGCCTTCAAATCGTAGCTCAGATCCGCCGGCCCGATGAAGAGGGCATCAATCCCCGGCACGGCGGCGATGGCCTGCGCATTGGCGACACCCTCCGCCGTCTCGATCTGGGCCAGGATGAGGGGCTTGGGCATCTCACCAGCAGGCAGGCGCAGACCATACCCGTAGGCCCGCACGGTGCGGGAGACGCCGCGCTGCCCCTGCGGTGGATAATAGGCTGAACGGACGCAGTGCTCGGCCTGGGCCACGGTGTCCACATGCGGCACCATGATGCCATGCGCGCCCCAGTCGAGCACGCGGCCGATGAGGTCAGGATGCGGTGCACTGACGCGGACGATGGCCAGGGTGGAGCTGCCGCGCAGAGCGCGCAGTTGGTTGGGCAGGGCGGCTTCGGATTCACAGCCGTGCTCAAGGTCAATGAGCACCCAGTCAAACCCGGCTTCCGCGGCAAGCTCGGTGACAGCAGGTGAGCCAATGGAGAGGAACGTGCCGATGTGTGTTTTCATGAGGAAAGGAGCTGAAGACCCGCGCCCTCGCGAAGGCCGCGCAGGGCCAGGGCAAGACGGGCTAGGGTGAAGGCGCGCAGGCTGCCACCGGAGGCACCGCTGCCAATGAGGAAGAAGCCGTCGTCGCGCTCAAAATAACCTGCCCCGACCCGGATGACGGATTTGACGATCATGTTCCGCAGCAGGTGCAGCCAAAAGCGGCGGAGATGCTCAGGAGGCAGCGGGCGGAGGCTCTGATAACCCTCGAAGGCACGGCGGAGGAAGGCCTCATCATGGAAGCAGGCCAGAAGCGAGAGGTCATCCATGGCATCGCCGCTGATGGCATCATCGAAGTCGATGAAGGCCGCGATGCGGTCGTCACTGCCCAGGATGTTCCAGAGCGCGAGGTCCTTGTGCACAAGGCAGCCAGGGGAGAGGTCAAGCAGCGAACGATGTGCTTCGATCTCTGTCAGGATTTCATCCGCATCCTGGAGGAAGCCGCGAGACTTCAGGAAGTGCAGGTGCTGCTCCAGCCTGAGGTGAAAGGAGCCGGCATAGGTGGCATGGGGGCCGCGCAGTTCATGCGGCGCGGCACCAAGCTCCAGGATGCCGAAGCCCGTAAAGCTGAGAGACTGCCAGCGAGCCACAGCCTGGCCGATGCCAAAGGCGATGTGAGGCACCTGCAGCGTGCCACGCTTGAAGGCTTGATTCAGGTCATGCGCAGGGATGAGTTCCAGAGCCTGCCAGGCGAAGGGCACACGGCTTCGGGAGGCATCGCAGCCGAAGACGCGGGGAGTGACCACGCCGGTGCCGCGCACCCGGTCGAGCACCGTGGACTCAACGGCGAGGTGGCCATCCTTCTCCGGGCCGTTTTCGACCCGGATGAAGTAGCTGCGGCCCCCCATCAGGGCCTGCCAGGTGAGGTGGTTCCCCTGCCCTGAGGCAGGCTTGAGTTCGACGCTGGAGGTGGCGAAGGTGCGGGCGAGCTCCTGCCGGAGCAGAGCCGCAATCTCGGCATCCTCGCCCTGCCTGAGACTGGTGCCATGGAAGGCAGCGGGGCGGTCGCACTTCCAATAGTAGATGTCACGACGGCTCATGCGGAGGGCGGACGACGTTTCCACCAGGCGGCGATCAACCCACCGACGATGTTTTGCATGACGCCGCTGAAGACTGCGGCCGCGGCGGCCAGGGGCATGGCTGGGAAGTGCTGGCGGGCCAGCGCAGCGGCCATGCCGCCATTCTGCATGCCCACCTCAATGCTGACCGTGCGGGAGATGGACTCCGGATAGCGCAGGAGCTTTGGCACCAGGTAGCCAACCCCGAAGCCAATGACGTGCAGCAGGAAGGCGGCGAGGGAGAGACGCCAGAAATTCGCCGCCATGGCATCTGCGCTGGCAGCCACAATGCCGCCACTGACGAGGGTGAAGGCCAGCACGGCGATGGTGGGACCACAGGCGCCGATGCGGTCGGCGGTGCGGGGCAGCTTCCAGCGGATGAGCACGCCGAGCACCACAGGGGCCACCGTGAGCTGCAGGGCGGACTTGCACAGCCCCCAGGCATCCACGGGCACATACTGTCCGGCGAGCAGGCTGGTCCACATCGGCGTGAAAAAGAAGGCCAGCAGCGTGGAAAACATCGTGAGCACGACTGAAAGCGCCACATTCGCCCGGGCGAGGTAGCTGATCATGTTGGATGCCATGCCACCCGGACAGCTGGCCACCAGGATGATGCCCACGGCCAGGCCAGGATCGAGCCTGAGCACGGTGGCGACCGCCCAGCCGCAGAGAGGCATGAGGGTGTATTGAGAGATAAAGCCCAGCACGACGCTGCCAGGCATGGACGCAATCGCCTTGAAGTCGTTGATGCTGAGGGTAAGGCCCATCCCGAGCATGGAGGCGGCCAATGACCAGAAGACCCAGTTCGAATCAAACCACAGCATGGTGGAGGGCTTGAGAAAGGCGATCACCGCCAGGCACACGAGCCAGACGGGGTAGAGATTGTTGAACCAGTCGAGGAAACGCTTCATGAACGGGAGGATAAAGGAGTCAGTGTGGGCTGGACCGCGAGGCGAGAGCCAGAAAAATCCGGCCTGCGTCCCATTCCACCAGCCACGGCCCCAGACAAAACAGCCGACAACCTAAGAAACGGAAGCAGTGCACCCGCCTGAAAAAGCAGTTATGTGCATCTGACCCGCATGTCCTGGCTCAGTGAACTTCAGAGCAGGGTTATTCTAACATCTGCAGCCGCTGTTTAGGCAAACTTTGCGCCCCGTTTGACCAGCCTTGATCCGTCCTGAATCCCGCTTGCACACAGGGCTTGCGCTCCTACCATCGCGCCCTTTTTTCACAGACAATGGATCAACCTCTTCCTGGACAACGCTGGGTCAGCAACAACGAACCCGAACTGGGGCTCGGCGTGGTGATGAAGGCCCAGTATGGCCGCATCGAACTCTTCTTCCCCGCTGCTGGCGAGATGCGGCAGTATTCCCTCACCGGCGCACCCCTGCGCCGGGTGCGCTTTCAGCCAGGAGACACGATCAAGACGCATGAAGGCAGGCAGGTGGAGGTGGAAACCACCGAGGAGCGCAATGGCATGCTTTTCTATCTCGGTGCCGGAGGTGTGGAGATCAGCGAGGCTGAGCTGGCAGACACCATCAGCTTCAGCAAACCGCAGGACCGCCTGATGGCGAGCCAGATCGATGATCTGGACACCTTTGACCTGCGCGTGGAGGCGCTGCAGCGCAGGGCGCAGATCCGACAGAACCCCGTTCGCGGCTTCTGCGGAGGCCGGGTGGACCTGCTGCCACATCAGATGTACATCGCCAGCGAGGTGGGCAGCCGGCTCGTGCCACGCGTGCTGCTGGCAGATGAGGTGGGCCTGGGCAAGACCATCGAAGCTGGCCTGATCCTGCACCGCCTGCACCTCACCGGCCGCGCCGAGCGCGTGCTGATCCTGGTGCCAGATGCGCTGGTGCATCAATGGTTCGTCGAACTCTACCGCCGCTTCAACCTGCGCTTCTCCATCTTTGATGAAGCGCGCTGCGATGAAATCGAAACGGAGGAAGAAGGTGCCAACCCCTTCCTGGAAAGCCAGCTCGTGATCTGCAGCACCAGCTTTCTGGCCAAGGCGCCCGCCCGCGCGGCACAGGTGCAGGCCGCCGGCTGGGACCTCATGATCGTGGACGAGGCGCATCACCTGGAATGGACCTCTCAGGCAGCGAGCGCCAGCTACACCCTCGTTGAGACGCTGGCTTCAACCATCCCCGGACTGCTGCTGCTGACCGCCACACCGCAGCAACTCGGGCCCGAAGGCCACTT
>CALDGV010000585.1 GCA_937941745.1 uncultured Prosthecobacter sp.
GCCGGTGACTGCGGAGTGCACGCAGGCGAGCCCGACCCTGCTCAAGGCGCTCTTTGTGCCCTTCATGCCGCTGCTGCTGAATGCCGCCCTCCTGCTGGCGCACCGTCGTCATGGTGCGGTGCCGTCTGAGAAGTGAGCTGGACCGAAGACCGGGCGCATGAACAGCGTAATGCTGCCATGCCCGTGATCACCAGCCGCCGTCATTTCCTCTCCACGTTTGCCCTCGCTCCCCTGGCCCTGAAGGGTCAGGAGGCTCCGAAGTTCCCGCCGACCCGGAAAATCACCCAGGGGCCGGGCTTCCACTGGTTCGCCTATTACGACAAGCTGCAGTTTTCGCCCGACAACCGTTTCGTGCTCTCGAACAAGGTGCACTTCGAACACCGCTCCCCCACGGCGGACGACGTCATTGAAGTCGGGATGGTGGACCTGCAGGAAGGCGACAAGTGGATCCCGCTGGGCAAATCCAACGCCTGGAACTGGCAGCAGGGCTGCATGCTCCAGTGGATCCCTGGCACGGAATCCAAAGTGATCTGGAACGACCGGATCAAGGACCGTTATGTGAGCCACATCCTCGATGTGAAGACGATGGAGAAGCAGACGCTGCCGTTCCCGGTCTATGCTCTGTCTCCGAATGGCAAGGAGGGGGTGAGCTGCGACTTCTCCCGCGTGGCGGATTGTCGTCCCGGCTACGGCTATGCAGGCATCCGCGACCGCTTTTTTGAGGACATGGCCCCGGAAGGCAGCGGCGTGACGCACGTGAACCTCGAAACAGGCGTGGAGAAGCTCATCGTCAGCCACAAGACCCTCGCCAACACCGGGGAAGTGATGGAAAACCATCCCACTTCCAAGCATCACGCCTATCACCTGCTGGTGGGACCGGATGGCAAGCGCTTCATCATGCTCCACCGCTGGACGCAGCCGAAGGGCGGCCACCTCACCCGCCTGATCACGGCCAACATGGATGGCAGCGACCTGCGCATCGTTATCCCCAACGGCTATGCCTCCCATTTCATCTGGCGGGATGCCAATCACATCCTCTCCCAGGCCAAGGGCTGGCTCGGCAACAACGACTGGGGCGACTTCCTGTTTGAGGACAAGGACAGCGGCATTGTGGAGGAGATCGGCCATGGCATTCTCGACAAGGGCGGCCACCTCACCTACCTGAAGAACAACGAGTGGATTCTCAATGACACCTACCCTCAGGGCGTGCGCCGGATCCAGACGCCGCACCTGTATCACATCGCCTCCAAAAGGCGCATCGACCTCGGCCACTTTGTCCAGCCGCCGGAGTACAAGGGGGAATGGCGGGTGGACTGCCACCCACGCAGCAGCCGGGATGAGCGCTGGGTCTGCGTAGATGCGCCAGATGGTGCCAATGGACGGCAGTTGTTCCTCATCGACATCCAGGGCCTCATGGGCTGAAGCCCGCGGATTCAGGGCGCCGCAGGTCCGGTGGCCGTCTTCTCCTTGGCCGGGGTGAGGATCTCCCTCATCCGGAGGCCGAGGGGAGGCTGCACCAGATCGTCCAGGGTTTCGGAATCCAGTTTTTCGTAAAAGGCGTTCAGGGCTGCGGCCAGGGTGCGCTTCAAGCGGCAGGCTCCGTTGATGCAGCAGGTGTTGGAGGTGGCGTCAAAGCACTCCACCAGCGGCGTGTGGTTCTCGGTCTGGCGCAGCAGACTGCCGATGCGGATGTCCTCGGGCTTCTGCGCCAGGGAAATGCCGCCTCCGCGGCCCCGGCGGGTCTCCAGATAGCCCAGGCGGGAGAGCTGGTTCACGACCTTGGCCAGGTGATTGCGTGAAATGCCGTAGGCGGCGGTGACCTCATCGAGCTGGAAGGCCTCCTTTCTCAAGGCGGCATACATGAGGACCCGCAGGCAGTAGTCGCTGAAGAGGCTGAGGTGCATGGTCGGTGGAATCTGGCCGGGGAGATGGCATCTCAGCCCGTCCTGTTGGAAAGACAAGTCAGACAAATGGAGCTGCAATCGTATAGTTGCTCGCCCCTGGATGACCTTGATGAACCGTTTTTTGCTCTCCCAAGCCGCGCCTGTTGCCCTTGCCACCGCTCTCATGGCGGCCGGCGAGTCCCGTGTGGCTTCGATCCAGTTCAACCGAGACGTGAGGCCCATCCTCTCGGAAAACTGCTACGCCTGCCACGGCTTTGACCCGAAGCATCGTGAGGCAGACCTGCGGCTGGACACCTTTGAGGGGGCCACGGAGGACCGCGATGGTGCCCGCGGCATCGTGCCGGGGGACCTGGCCAAGTCGGACGTCTGGCAGCGCATCATCAGCACCGACAAGGACGAGGTCATGCCGCCACCGAAGTCCCACAAGCCGCCTTTAAGCGCGAAGCAGCGGGAAATTCTGAAGACCTGGATCGAGCAGGGCGCCAAGTACGAGCGTCACTGGGCTTTTGAACCGCCCCAAAGGCCGGCGATCCCGTCTGTGACGTCTCTCGTCTCCAGCCCGGGCCAGCCGCATCCCATTGATGCCTTCATCCAGGCTCGGCTGGCAGAGGAAGGCCTCAAGCCCTCTCCAGAAGCCGGTCCGACAACGTTGATCCGCCGCGTCTCCCTGGATCTCACCGGCCTGCCTCCCACCCCGGCGGAGGTGGATGCCTTTTTGAAAGCTCATGCCAAGGAGCCGGAGACGGCCTACCGGGATCTGGTGAACCGCCTCCTGGCCAGCCAGCACTATGGCGAGCGCTGGGGCCGCTGGTGGCTGGATCAGGCACGTTATGCCGACTCCAACGGCTACTCGATTGATGCTCCCCGGCAGATTTGGAAGTTCCGTGACTGGGTGATCGGAGCGCTCAATCAGGACATGCCCTTCGATCAGTTCACCCTCGAACAGCTTGCCGGGGACCTCCTGCCCAAGGCTCAGGAAAGCCAGGTCATTGCCACCGGCTTCCACCGCAACACGCAGATCAACCAGGAGGGCGGCATTGATAAGGAGCAGTTCCGCATCGACAGCATTTTTGACCGTGTGGCCACCACGGGCACCGTCTGGCTCGGCCTCACCATCGGCTGCGCCCAGTGCCACGATCACAAGTTCGACCCCATCGAGCAGAAGGAGTACTACCAGCTTTTCGCCTTCCTGAACAACCAGGACGAACCCACGATCAAGGTCTATGACCCCAGCGTGAACGTGAAAGCCCTCAGCGCCGAGCTCAAGGAGGTGGAGGCGAGGCTTCAGGCAATGGTCAAGGAACGCTACAGCGAGGTCGCCGCCTGGGAGAAGGGCCTATCCCCCGAATTTCGGAAGAAGCTGGCGGCAGGCGTGAAAAAGGCGGTCGAAAAGCCGGCTGCCAAACGCTCCCTGGCGGATCATCTGGCCCTTTTTGCCATCATCGTGAATCCCAGCGATCCCCTCCGGGTGCTGAGCGACCGCCACAAGGAACTCGATACCCAGCTCAACCAGGGAGTGACCACGATGGTGATGAAGGAGCTGCCCAAGCCGCGCAAGACGACCGTCTTCATCAAGGGCGATTTCACGCGGCCCGATGTCGAGGTGCAGCCTGGGACCCCGAAGGTGCTTCATGCCTTTGAAGCGAAGTCCAACCCTCCCAACCGCCTTGATCTGGCCAAGTGGCTCGTCAGTCCTCAGAACCCGCTGACCGCAAGGGTGATCGTGAACCGTGTCTGGCAGCAGTATTTTGGTCGCGGTATTGTGGAAACCGAGAACGATTTCGGCATGCAGGGCACGCCGCCCAGCCATCCCGAACTGCTCGACTGGCTCGCCACCGAGTTCCTCGCGAAAAAATGGAGCCTCAAGGAGCTGCACCGCCTCATCGTGACCTCCCACACCTACCGCCAGAGCTCCGCCAACCGGCCTGACCTCGTCGAAAAAGACCCGCAGAACTACCTGCTGGCCCGGCAGAGCCGCCTCCGCCTGGATGCCGAGCTGGTGCGCGATGTGTGCTTGACCGCCAGCGGCCTGCTTTCCCCGAAAATCGGTGGTCCGCCGGTTTATCCGCCAATTCCCGAGGGCGTCATGGGCCAGGGGCAGGTGAAGCGGGTGTGGACGGTCAGCAAAGGGGCCGACAAATACCGCCGCGGCCTCTACACCTTCGTCTATCGCGCCTCGCCGCCGCCCTCGCTGACAGTGTTTGATGCGCCCGAAGGCTTCAGTTCCTGCACCCGCCGCATCCGCAGCAACACCCCCCTCCAGGCCCTGACGCTCATGAACGATGCCGGATTCTTTGAATTCGCCACGGCGCTGGAGAAGGTCATTCAGAAGGAAGGGCTCGAAGCCGCCTTCCGCCGCTGCACCAGCCGCGCGCCGAAGCCTGATGAGCTGGCTGTTTTGCAGAAGCTGGACCCGCTGAATGCCGCCCGCACGCTGCTGAACCTGGATGAGACGGTGACGAGGGAATGAGCCAGACAGCCTGCTTGCCTTCCTGGGCTGCCCGGCTCCTAGTGAAGGATGTCCTCAGAAGCCAGCGCCGAACCCGTCTCCCTCCGCATCCTCTTCCTTGGTGATGTGGTCGGCGAGCCTGGCCGCAAGGCAGTGGCGACCCTGCTGCCGCTGCTCAAGGAGGAGTTGAAGGTCGATTTTGCCATCGTGAACGGCGAAAACGCCGCCGGTGGCCGCGGGATCACCCCCAAGATCGCCATCGGCCTGATGCGTGCCGGGGCAGCCGTCATCACCACAGGGGATCACATCTGGGATCAGAAGGACATCGTGCCCTTCATGGTGGAGGAGCCGCGCCTGCTGCGACCTCTGAACTACCCAGGCAAGGCCCCGGGCCAGGGCAGCCTGGTGCTGGAGACAAAAAAGGGCAAGGTAGGGGTCATCAACCTGCAGGGGCGGGTCTTCATGAAGGAGGGCATGGAAAATCCCTTCCCCGTCGTGGCTCAGGCCGTGGCAGAAATGCGCCAGGAGACCCCCATCATCTTTGTGGATTTCCATGCCGAGGCCACGAGTGAAAAAGTCGCCATGGGCTGGCATCTGGACGGGCTGGTGTCCGCCGTGGTGGGCACCCACACGCATGTGCCTACGGCAGATGAGCGCATCCTGCCCAAGGGAACCGCCTTCCAGTGTGATGCCGGC
Source organism: uncultured Prosthecobacter sp. (assembly GCA_937941745.1). Taxonomy (GTDB): domain Bacteria; phylum Verrucomicrobiota; class Verrucomicrobiia; order Verrucomicrobiales; family Verrucomicrobiaceae; genus Prosthecobacter. The sequence goes on from CALDGV010000585.1 coordinate 5,050, forward strand.
ATGTGCGGCCCGATGGAGTCCGTCATCGGCAGCGAGATCCAGCCGGTCTTGGAGCGTTTTCACACCGCCATGCCGGCCAAATTCGGTGTGGGCCGGGGGGCCGTGCGCCTGAACGGCGTTCTGGTCACCGTCGATCCTGCCACCGGCCGGGCCACGGCGGTGGAGCGGGTCACCCGGACCTGGCATGAGTGATCGGGAGCTCTCTCCGAGCGCCTCCAGCGCGGCAATTGCGGTGAAAATGCCCTGCGGGTTGCGCAGGCCCTGTTGCCTGCTAATCTCCGCCTCCACCTTCATTCAAGCACACATCATGGGTAAGACACTCTTCGCCAAAGTCTGGGAATCACACGCCGTCGGTAAGCTCGCCAATGGACAGACGCAGCTGCTCATCGACACCCATCTGGTGCATGAAGTGACCAGCCCGCAGGCCTTCGGCATGCTTCGTGACCTCGGCCTGAAGGTGGCCTACCCTCACCGCACCTTTGCGACGGTGGACCACATTGTCCCGACCGACAGCCAGGTCTCTCCTTTCGCCGATCCCCTGGCCGAAGCCATGATCCAGGAGCTGAACAAGAATGCCCGTGAGTTTGGCATCACCTACTTCAGCCTCGCCAGCGGCAAGCAGGGCATCGTCCACGTCGTCGGCCCCGAGCAGGGCATCACCCAGCCCGGAACCACGATCGCCTGCGGTGATTCCCACACCGCGACTCATGGTGCCTTTGGCGCCATCGCCTTCGGCATCGGCACCACCCAGGTGCGTGACATCCTGGCCACGCAGACCATGGCGCTGAGCCCGATGAAGGTCCGCCGCATCAATGTGGACGGCCACCTCCGGCCCGGCGTCTATGCGAAGGACGTCATCCTTCACATCATCCGCCTGCTCGGCGCCAATGGCGGCATCGGCTATGCCTATGAGTTTGGCGGCAGCCTGTTCGACAGCTTCACGATGGAGGAGCGCATGACGGTGTGCAACATGGCCATCGAAGGCGGCGCCCGCTGCGGTTACGTCAACCCGGACGACAAGACCTTCGACTACCTCAAGGGCCGTCCTTATTCCCCGAAAGGTGCCGAATGGGATGCCACCGTTGAGAAATGGCGTGCCGTGGCTTCCGACAAGGACTGCGCCTATGACGACGTGGTGAACATCAAGGCCGAAGACATTCCGCCGACCGTCACCTGGGGCGTGAGCCCGGACCAGGCCATCGCCGTGACCGAAAACGTGCCTTCCCCGGCCGATGCGAAGAGCGCCACCCAGCGCGAATCCATCGAAGACGCGCTCAAATACATGAAGCTCACTGCCGGTGCGCCGATCAAGGGCACCAAGATTGATGTGGCCTTCATCGGCTCCTGCACCAACGGACGCATCAGCGACTTCCGTGAAGTGGCGAAGTTCGTGAAGGGCAGGAAAGTGGCTCCTGGCGTGAAGGCCATCGTCGTTCCCGGCAGCCAGGTCGTGGATGTCATCGCCCGCCAGGAAGGCCTCGACAAGGTCTTCAGCGAAGCCGGCTTTGAATGGCGTGGTGCTGGCTGCTCGATGTGCCTTGCGATGAATCCGGACAAGCTTGTGGGCGATCAGCTCTGCGCTTCCTCCTCGAACCGCAACTTCAAAGGCCGTCAGGGCAGCCCCACGGGCCGCACCGTCCTCATGAGCCCCGTGATGGTCGCCGCTGCCGCCCTCACCGGCAGCATTGCGGATGCCCGCGAGGTGTTCGCCATCGCTGGCTGATGCCCGCCATCGCCTTGGAAAGCTTTGAAAGCCCTCAGGCCGCCCGGCCTGGGGGCTTTTTCCTGCCTGCAACCGGCTGCTCAGACCAGCCGCAGCCGTGTGAGATCCTGGGTGTCCACCAGACCCACCGGGCGTCGGGCTTCATCCAGCACCACCAGGTCGTCAATCCGCGCTTTCTCCAGGGTGGCCAGCACTTCTGCCGCCAGTTTGTCGGCCTGGATGGTGATGGGATTTCTCGTCATGAACTGTGCCACCGGCAGATCGGCGATGGCATGATTCCTTTGGAAGGCACGGACGAAGTCCCCATGCGTGAAGACCCCGGCCAGGGTGCCATCCTCCACCACCACGATGGCTGCTCCGGCCCGTGCGCGGGTCATCGCTTCCAAGGCGGTGCTGACCGGGCTTTCCGGTGTGATCAGGGCCAACTGCTCTCCGCTGCGCATCACGTCAGCCACTCTGGTGAGCAGGGCTCGTCCCAGCGATCCGCCGGGGTGCAGGCGGGCGAAGTCCTCCGGCTGGAAGCCTCGCGCCTCCAGCAGCACCATGGCCAGAGCATCTCCGAGCACCAGCATGGCAGTCGTGCTTGA
>CALDGV010000586.1 GCA_937941745.1 uncultured Prosthecobacter sp.
TTTCCTGCCCGGCGGCACCCAGCAGGGCCAGCAGGCATCCCAGGCGTTGGAGCACAAGATCCAGCAGAAGAAAAACCCCTGGCTCCGGAAGCCCGTGCCGATGCGCAAAATCGCCGCCGTCGGCTCCATCTCCGACATCGTCCTGCCTGATGAGGTTCCCGACCTGCTGGAATTGCCGGATGCGGGGGACATGCTTTCTGCCAGCAAACTGGGCGGAGCAGGCCTTGGAGGAGGCGGCTTTGGCAAGGGCATGGGCCTGGGGGCGAAAAGCGGCATGGTCTTCCAGCCGCTCTCCATGTTTGGCCGTGAAATCAAAGCCAAGCGGCTGGCCCTCGTGCTGGACGTTTCCAGTTCCATGGCTCCCTACCTGCCACGAGTGATCGAGGAGGTGGACAAGGTGGCTCGCAACTCCGTGGTGGTGCTCTTTCCTGGCTGCGGCCTCGACGAACCTCCGCGCAAAGGGCTTGATGGCGAAGATGTGTTCCGCACCAACGGTTCTGAGTTCGAGCGCTTCTGGCGCATGGGCGGCATGTCGAGCTATGACGACGCCCGGAAATTCAAGTTCAGCAGAACGGACCCCATCCCCAGTGAAAGCATCTTCACCCTGCTTTCGAAGCGCCCGCAGACCTACTTCATCCATTACGTCGGAACAGGCTACGCATGGACCGCCCTTCTGAGCGAACAGGTGCGCCAGGCCGATGCCCTCTACTGGTTCTCCGATTTCCAGGACCACGTGGACTTCAGCCAACTCGACATTGTCCGTGAAGGGCTGATGCGCCGGAAGCAGAAGCTCTACATCCAGCCCTACATGCGTGGCTCCTCGTATGATCTCGTCAAAAGCCAGCTCGTGGACCCCACAGGCGGCGAAGTCATCGAGGCCAGCCTGGACTAGCGTTTCTTGGCGGATTCAGCGGCCGGACCCATCATCATGGAAGGGTAAAAAGAACTCGGTGGCGACTTTGAATGAACTGATCCCGAACAGGGATGGTCGAACCTGCAACGACCATGAAAACAAGCACCCTTCCTGAGAAGCCGGTGACTCTGATTGACACCTCACGGATGTCCGCCGGTCAGAAAGCCGCCCTCGAAATGGCCGAGGCGGCACGCGATGAACGCCACAACACCGGCCTCGCCGCCAGCCTCTTCTTCGGCGAGCCGGACTTCAGCCGTCACATCCCCTTCCCTCGGCAGACCGAGGAGGATCACGACCAGGGGGATGCCTTCCTGTCACGCCTCCAGAGCGTGCTGGATGCCCATGCCGACCCGGATGAAATCGACCGCACGGGCGAAATTCCCGATGAACTCCTGCATGAACTGGCGGCCATTGGTGCCTTCGGCATCAAGATCCCCGTGAAGCATGGAGGCCTGGGGCTCTCGCAGACCAACTACTCCCGGGCGGCCATGCTTCTGGGCGGGGAATGCGGCAATCTCGCCGCCCTGCTCTCCGCGCATCAATCCATCGGAGTGCCACAGCCTCTGATCCTTTTCGGCACGGAGGAACAGAAGGCCCGTTATCTGCCCCGCTGCGCAGGTGGCGAAATCAGCGCCTTCGCACTCACCGAGACCGACGTGGGCAGCGATCCGGCCAAGATGACCACCGTGGCAGTTCCAGATGGAGACGATCATTTCATCCTCAATGGCGAAAAAGTCTGGTGCACGAACAGCCTCAAGGCGGGCCTGATCGTCGTGATGGCGAAAACACCGTCGCCGGACAAGCCGCATGCCACCACGGCATTCATTGTCGAGACCTCCTGGCCGGGTGTCGAGATCCTCTGCCGCTGCCGTTTCATGGGACTCCGTGCCCTCTACAATGGCGTGGTGCGCTTTGAAAACGTCCGCGTTCCTCGCGCCAACATCCTCGGAGGTGAAGGCAAGGGCCTCAAAGTCGCCCTGACGACCCTCAACACCGGCCGAATAACCCTGCCCGCCGCCTGCACCGGTCTCGCCAAACGTTGCGTGGATATCTCCAAGCGCTGGGCTGGCCGCAGGGTGCAGTGGGGGCAGGCCATCGGCAGGCACGCAGCCATCGCCGACAAGCTGGCCCGCATGAGCGCCGACGCCTTCGCCATGGAGGCCGTGGTGCGCTATGTCTCCGCCCTGGTGGACAAGGACAAGCATGCCGACGTCCGGCTGGAAGCGGCGATTGCGAAGCTCTGGGGCAGTGAGCGGGCCTGGGAAATCGTCAATGACACCATGCAAATCCGTGGCGGCCGCGGCTACGAAACCGCCGACTCACTCAAAGCACGTGGCGAAGCTCCCGAACCCGTCGAACGGCTGCTGCGTGACTGCCGCATCAACACCATCTTTGAAGGCAGCAGTGAGATCATGCGGCTCTTCATCGCCCGTGAGGCGCTGGACCCGCATTTGAAGATCGGTGCCGAGGTCGTCAACAGCACGCTGCCGTTGAAACAGCGGGCTCTCGCCGCCATGAAGGCCGGAATGAGCTATGCGCGGTGGTATCCCCGTCAGTGGCTGCCCACTGGAGCGGGCGAAACCGCCGACAAGCTGCATCCAGCCCTGCGCGAAGACCTGCACCAGATCGCCCGGGAATCACACAAGCTGGCCCGAACCCTCTTCCATGCCATGGCCATCCATGGCCAGGCACTGGAAAAGCGGCAGGTCCTGCTTGGACACCTGGTGGACATTGGCGCAGAACTCTTCGTCTGGTCAGCAACGATTGGTTATGCCGAAAGCAGGATCACCGACTCAGCCATGACAGCCGATGAGGTGGACAAACTGACCCGCATGATGCGCTACTTCGGTCGCCTCACGCGCACCCGCATTGCCGCTCATTACGCCGGCCTGCACTCTGGCATCGACCAGGATTCCTACCAAGTCAGCCGCGACCTGCTGGCCTGATCTTGGTCAGACCTCCTTCCTCAAGGCACCCGAGCTCAAAACCTTTGCCCGAAGTCCGCCGAAACCTTTCATGGCCTCCTCGGCGCCTTCGGCAAAAGCTTGGTTCATCCAGTAGCAGGGTGCGCTTTCCTGCGTACCGAGGAAGCGGATGCCCTGGACTTCAAACTCCTTCCCGATCAGCGAGTTCAAATCCACCCCCTGCGTGATCAGATTGCGACGGAACACCGAGGGAGGCACGCCCACGACCTGAAACTGCTCGCAGAGCCGTTCATAAACCTCGTGAGCAAAGAAGGTCACCTGCCCTTTGTAGTCCTCCTTCCAGCCAAAGAAGCGGTCGCAAGAAAGTCCCTTGCACGCCACGCACTCCACTTCATCCACCTCCACCATCGGTGCCTGACCCGCAGGCTGACCATGATGGCCGAAAAAATTGTGTTCGGGAGAAATGTAGAGATGCAGAAGCTTCACGAGAGGGACTGTGGATTTCAGGTTTCGGGTTTCAAGCTGGACGTGTAAGAACTGCTTCATGGAAACTATGAACGAGAACGTCCGTCCCCTCCGAATCGGCATTGTTGGTGCCGGTGGCATCGTCAAGCAGCGTCACATGCCCGGCCTGCGCTCCCTGCCAGGAATCCAGATCACTGCCGTCGCCAATTCCAGCCTTGCCAGCGCCGAGGCCTTCTGCCGGGACTTTGCCCCCGAAGCCCGCCCCTTTGCACGCTGGGAGGATGTGGTGGACAATGAGGAGGTGGACATCGTCTGGGTGGGCGCCCATCCTAACATGCACCGGGATGCCACGTGCTTTGGCCTCGACTGCGGCAAGCATGTTTTCACTCAGGCCCGCATGGCAGCCACCCTGGAAGAAGCCGAACGCATGTGGGAAGCCTCCATCCGCTACCCCGACCTCGTCACAGCCATCTGTCCGGCTCCCCACGGCATGAAGAACGGCGAAATGGTCAAAAAACTCCTCGCCGAAGGAGCCATCGGCACGCCCATCCATGCCCTTCTGCACAGCTTCAGCGCTTCCTGGCTGGATGCCTCCCAGCCTGCGCACTGGCGTCAGAAGGTCGAAGTCAGCGGCATCCAGATCCTGACCCTTGGCATTTACATCGAGGTCCTCCAGCGCTGGCTCGGCAACATCACGGAAGTGGAAGCTCGAGGCAGCGTTGCCCTTCCTGAAAGACAGGGCTACACCGTCGAAACACCGGACTTTGTGAACGTCCTGGCCAGGTTCCGCAGCGGACTGGAAGCCTCGTTGCTCTTCAGCGGCGTCGCCGCCCATGCTCCTACCGACAAATTGTGGATTTTCGGCACGGAAGGAAGCCTTTGCTATGACTTCATCTCCGATGAAATCACCCTCGGAAAAGCCTCTGGAGTGGCCGAAGCGATCCCCGTTCCCTCCGAGATGCAGCGGGACTGGACCGTCGAACGCGACTTCATCCAGGCCATCCGTGACCCTTCAGCGCCGCGCCCCAAACCTGACTTCACCGAAGGCGTCTGCTACATGCGCGTCGTCGATGGCGTCTGGGAAGCCATGGAAACCGGGCGTGCCGTGAAGTGCATGTAGAGAAGCGTTCAGGTCACGGCATCATCGGAGCAAAGTCGCCTTTGCGTTTCTTCCGAGCCGCAGGTTCGCCGACCTTTTCGACATCGGCGGCGATGACCTTGTACTCAGGGCAGAGGGTGTCGCTGTCGCAGCCGCCGCCGGTGACGTTGTTCACCATGTGCTCGGGGAAGTGGAAGGTGGTGTAGAGCACGCCAGGCTTCACCTCATCAGTCACGCGGGCCTCAAGCTCTACCTCGCCGCGGGCGCTGAAGAGGCGGACGTGGTCGCCGGTGGCGATGTCCTTTTTCGCAGCGTCGGCGGGGTTGATGGCGAGCACGTCCTGGGTGACGATCTCACTGTTGCCAGTGCGGCGGGTCATGGTGCCGCAGTTGTAGTGTTCCAACAGACGGCCGGTAGTGAGGATGAAGGGGTATTCCCGGCCATGAGTGAGCAGTTCGGAGGATTCCTTCCAGTCGAAGAAGTGGAAATGACCCTTGCCGCGCTTGAACTCGCTCTGGTGCAGGATCTGAGTGTCAATACCACCTTCGGCGATGGGCCACTGCTTGCCGTTTTCGCCGAGGTTCTCCCAGGTGGCGCCCTTGAAGAAGGGGACGATGCGGGCGATCTCCGCCAGCACACCATCCGGCGTGTAGTCGGCCTGCGGGAAGCCGAAGCGCTGGATGATCTCGCACATGATCTGGCCGTCGGGCTTGGTGCCTTCCAGGGGCTTCACGGTGGCGTTCACGCGCTGCACGCGGCGTTCGGCGTTGGTGAAGGTGCCGCTCTTTTCCAGGAAGCTGGCGGCGGGCAGGATGACATGGGCGTATTTCGCCGTTTCGGTCATGAAGATCTCCTGAACGACGAGGAACTCGAGGCTCTCCATGGCATGGCGGACATGGTTGGCGTCGGGGTCGGTCTGCACCACGTCCTCGCCCATGAGCCA
>CALDGV010000587.1 GCA_937941745.1 uncultured Prosthecobacter sp.
GAAGCTCGGCCGCATTCACTTCCTTGGAAGTTTCGTCAAAACCACGCTTGCCGCCGAGTGTCACGGGATTCACCGGCAGGATCTGCTCAATGCTGGGCACCTGTGTGACGGTGTTGATGAAATTGTTGAAGGCGACAAGAACAGTCTTGTATTCACCGGTCAGGAATTTCTCCTGGAGGAATTTGCCGACGCTTCGAACTTCCACAAACTTGGCAGGATCTTTGATTGGGAAATCCGCAATCAGCGTCTTGCGCATGCGTGCAAGGCCTTGGGATGCTTTGCGACCGATGGTAACGTATTCGACTTCACCTTCGATCTTGGTGTTGATCAGTTTCTTCAGCAGATTCGTGTTCAGGGCACCGCAGAGACCTTTGTCCGTGGCGATGACCAGAACCAGCGTCTTGCTGCCCTTGCCCTCGGCGAAGTAGGGGTGAACACCCTCCTCAGCGCTCTCCTTCAGGGCGACGAGGATTTTGTTCATCATCTCAGCATAGTGACGGCCGTTGGCGGCTTGATCCTGTGCCTTTTTCATCTTCGCAGCCGCGACGAGCTGCATGGCCTTGGTGATCTGGGCCGTGTTCTTGACCGATTTGATTCGGCGGCGGATGTCGCGGGTGGAGGGCATGGAGCGGAGAGCTTAAAACTGGTGACAGGGTCTGGACGATTACTTCCAGGCGGACTTGAAGTCGTCGAGGGCGGCCTTGATGTCGGCCTCCACGTTATCGAGGGCTTTCTCGTTGCCGAGCTTCTCAAGGAGGGCGGACTTGCGCTCATCAAGGAAGGTCTCCAGCTTGGTCTGGAACTCTTTCACGCGGTCCACGGCGATGCTGTCGAAGTAGCCCTTCTGCATGGCATAGAGGCTGATGACCATGATCGGCAGGCTTTTCGGCTGATACTGCTGCTGCTTGAAAAGTTCTACGATGCGCTGACCGCGGTCCAGCTTGGCCTTGGTCGCAGCGTCAAGGTCGGAACCGAACTGGGCGAAGGCGGCCAGCTCACGGAACTGAGCGAGGTCAAGCTTGGTGGTGCCGGAGACCTTCTTGATGGCCTTGGTCTGGGCTGCGGAACCCACACGGGAAACCGACAGACCGACGGAGATGGCGGGGCGGATGCCCTGGTAGAAGAGATCAGTTTCGAGGAAGATCTGGCCGTCGGTGATGGAGATCACGTTGGTCGGAATGTAAGCGGACACGTCACCAGCCTGCGTTTCGATGATCGGAAGGGCAGTCAGGGAGCCGCCACCGTAGTTTTCGTTCACACGGGCGGAACGCTCAAGCAGACGGCTGTGCAGATAGAAAACGTCACCCGGATAGGCCTCACGACCGGAGGGGCGCTTCAGCACGAGGGAGACCTGACGGTAGGCCACGGCCTGCTTGGAAAGATCGTCGAACACGATCAGGGCGTCCATGCCCTGGTCCATGAACCACTCACCAATGGCGCAGCCGGTGTAGGGAGCGAGATACTGGTTCACCGCGCTGTCAGAAGCGGAAGCATTGACGATCACGGTGTATTCCATCGCGCCGGCTTCTTCGAGGGTCTTGACAACACGGGCAACGTTGGACTGCTTCTGACCGATGGCGACGTAGATGCAGTAGAGGGGCTTGTGACCCTGAAGCTTGCCTTGTTCGGCAGCCTTGTTCTGCTTGGCCTGGGAGATGATGGTGTCCACCGCGATGGTGGTCTTGCCTGTGGCACGGTCACCGATGATCAGCTCGCGCTGGCCGCGGCCAATCGGAATCATGGCGTCGATGCTCATGATGCCGGTCTGAACGGGAACCGAGACGGACTTACGGGTGATGATGCCAGGAGCGATTTTTTCGACCGGATACTGCGCGTCGCCTTTGATGGGGCCCTTGCCGTCCAGCGGCTCGCCCAGGGTGCTGACGACACGGCCCAGGAGGCTCTTGCCGACGGGCACGGACAGAAGGCGACCGGTGGTGCGCACTTCGTCTCCAGCCTTGATGTGTTCGCCGGAACCGAGAAGCACGCAGCCAACTTCGGTTTCTTCAAGGTTGAGCGCCAGGCCATAGAGACCGCCGGGGAACTCAATCATCTCGTTGAGCATGACATCGCTCAAGCCTTCGATCTTGGCGGCGCCGTCACCGATCTCGCGGACCACGCCGACGTTGGACTTGGTGACAGCCGTCTTGAGTCCGGCGATTTGGGATTCGATCTCCTGAAGGATGTTGCTCATGGTTCGACTATTTGGGTAAAGGAGGAGTGACTAGTGACGGAAAAGTTAAGCGAGGGAGGCTTTAAGTGCTTCGAGACGGGCTTTGACGGACCCATCCCAGACATCGGAACCGACTTTGACGCGGATGCCGCCAAGCAGTTCGGGGTTCACATGGAATTCCAAGGAGAGATGGCGTCCATATTTTTGAGAGAGACTTGCCTGAAGATTGGACTGAAGGCCACTGTCGAGAGGGCTGGCACTTTCAACAACAGCCCGCTGGCGATCGAGTTCAGCACGGACAAGCGAAACAAAGCTGTTGAGGATCGCCATGTAAGCCCTGGGCTTGGCCTCGGAAACTTTGGTCACAACGGAACGCACGCGTACCTCATCCAACTTGCCATCGACGAGGCAGGCTTTGAAGAGCTGGCGGGAGGATCTGCGGGCTTCCTTGCTGATTTTCATGGCTGAGGTTTTGCGCGGTTCAGTGTTCGCAATCCCTTTTTACAGGGAAACCTGGGCGGCGGTTTCCTGATTGATGCGGCTCTGATCGTCGCTGTTCAGGACCTTGCCGGTGACGCGGCTGGTTGCATCAGCCACCATGCGGCCGAATTCGCGCTTCAACTGAGACTGAAGCTGGTCGTGTTCAAGCTGGGCGGCCTCACGAGCCTTGGCAATGATCTGATTGGCCTCGTGGATGGCTTCCTGCTGACGCTTCTCAGCGAGGGACTTGGCGCTGTCGCCAGCTTCCTTGATCATGCGGGCGGCGTCATCATTGGCCTTGTCGAGGATGGACTTGGCGTTTTTCTCAGCTTCAGCGAGATCCTTGGCGATTTTTTCAAGTTTGGCCTCACCATCGGCGATGCGCTGACGGCGCTGCTCCAGCATGGCAAGGATGGGGCCGAAGGCGAACTTCTTCAGGATGGTGTAAACCGCCACGAAGATGATGACCTGGGCGATGAACTTGGGCCAGGCGAGGCCGAATTTCTCCACGATTTCGTCCACCTGACCGGCAGCGAGCACCGGGGCCATTTTAGCAAACATGGGCGAGAGGAGTTCCATAGGGGCGATCTGGACGTGGAGAGAGTTAAATGAGGCGAAAATCTGACTGAAGGGTGCGGCGGCGGGCTGAGGGAGTCAGCCCGCCACACGCGGGGGAGAACTTACTTGCTGACGAAGAAGGCAAGGATGCCGAGACCTTCAGCGAGGGCCATGGCGATAATGCCGAGGGTCAGGATGTTGCCGAAAGCGCCGGGATTGCGGCCGACGGCTTCCACGGCCTTGGAGCCGATGAGGCCCACGCCGATGGCGGCTGCGGCGCCAGCGATGGCCTGAGTGATGTTGCCAGAGACGGCGCCAGCGGCAGGAGCCACGTCAGCGGCCATAGTCATGATTTCAGTGATCATAGGATGGTGTGGTTTGTGTGTTGTTTCGACCGCATCCACGCGTTGCGCATGGTCCTACGGACAAAGGGGACGAGAGAAGAATCAATGATGCTCACCTTCCTCATGATGCTCATCATGAGTAGTGGAGAGCTGGATGTACACGGAGCACAGAAGGGTGAAAACGATCGCCTGCAAAAGGCCGACCAGCAGCTCCATGAAATAGAAGGGGAAGGGGATCAAGATGCTGCCGAGGATGTCCCAGGGGAGGCCCGCTTTGTCGAGAAGCCCGCCAAGTGTGTGCAGCACGCTTTCGCCAGCGAAGATGTTTCCATAGAGACGGATGGAAAGAGTCATCGGACGAAGGACGATGGAGACGATCTCGATCACGCCCACAAACAGGAAAACAACACCAACCACCATGCCCATGAAGCCTTTGAGGCCACCTTTGGGGCCGAAGGTATGGAGGATGAATCCCCAGACGCCAAGCTCCTTGATGGTGAGGTAGAACCAAACCAGGAAGGCAGACAGCGCCATCGCCAGAGTCGCATTCAAATCAGCCGTAGGCGGACGAAACAGAGGGCTGTCAGCTTCAGCAATGCTCAAAGGGCCTTTCGCTTCACCGAAGCCGATGGTTCCAACGCCAGGGATGAGGCCAAACCAGTTCGAGACCAGGATGTAAATGAAGAGAGTGCCGAGGAGCGGGAAGGCCATTTTGGCCTGCTTGGCACCCACAATGCCCTCAACGCGGTTGTAGAGGAACTCGACCAGGAACTCGAAAAGATTCTGCGCCTTGTGCGGAATGAGCGTCATTCCGGTCGTCGCTTTGCGGGAGAACAAGAAAACAATGCCCAGAACGCAAAGAGCCACGACCACCGAGTTGGTGAGGAAGCTCAGGAAATCACTGCCGTGCACGATCTCCGACGCCTTGGCGCTTACTGCCAAAAAAGGTGCGGGAGAAGAGGGGAGCAAAGGCAATGCCATACGTTGGTCTGTGCGGGAAGGTTGCGGGTGGGGTTTTTAGACGGCGCAGGGTAGGAGGCAAGCTCTATTTGTGAAAAATTTCACAAAGTCGTCGAAGCCTTGATTTTACGGCCTTCCAGAGGTTTTTGGGCCTGTTTTTTGGTTCGGCCTGGACGGGCAGCCACAGCTGCCGCCACAGCCGCCTTTGGGAGCCATAAACGTGCGTTTTAGCAGCACGACCGCCGTAATCGCCACAACGATCATGGCGGCAATGGATTGAAAATCGGCGGTCATCAGGGGTGTATCGGCTGGAATCTGACTTTTGGCGAGTCTCAGCTCCGATTGGGGGCTGATTTGCAGGATGATGGCAAGCAGCAGAGGATTGGTTCAGACAAGGATGTCTTTCACGACTTGGCTGGGCTCGACCCCGGTGAGTCGGAAATCGAGGCCCTGGGCTCGGAACGTGAATTTCTCATGCTCAATTCCTAAAAGATGCATGACTGTTGCATGCAGATCGCGAACGTGGACCGGGTTTTCCGCCACATTGTAGCTGAAATCATCGGTGGCCCCGTAAGTGATGCCGGGCTTCACACCGCCTCCGGCCATCCACATGGTGAAGCAGCGCGGATGGTGATCTCGTCCAGCCTCTGGGCTGTCCCATTTGCCCTGACCTGCCACACCTCTTCCGAATTCGCCGCCCCAGATAACGAGCGTTTCGTCCAGAAGTCCCCGCTGCTTCAGGTCTTTGATCAGGGCGGCGCTGGGCTGGTCAGTGTCGCGGCATCGGGCGGTGCACCAGCTTGGGAGCCTGCTGTGATGGTCCCAGTCCGGATGAAAGAGCTGGATGAAGCGCACTCCGCGCTCCACGAGCCTCCTGGCCAGGATGCAGTTGGCGGCATAGCTGCCCGCACGCCGTGAGTCGGGGCCATACATCTCAAACACGTGCTCGGGCTCCTCTGAAAGCGCCGTCAGTTCCGGCACGCTGGCCTGCATCCGGTAAGCCATTTCATACTGACGGATCCGGGTGAGGATTTCAGGGTCGTGAGTTTGCTCGAAGCGTTTTTGGTTGAGCTCGGCCAGGCCGTCCAGCATGCCTCGGCGAAGATGCCTGGGAAGCCCGTCCGGGTCTGTGAGATAAAGAACGGGCCCGCTGGAGTTGCGCAGCTTGACGCCTTGATAACGGCTGGGCAGGAAGCCGCTGCCCCAGTAGTGGTCATAAAGCGGCTGATCGCTCGGGCGCTGCATCTTGGAGATCAGGACGAGGTAGTCGGGCAGGTTTTGATTGAGGCTGCCCAAGCCATAGCTGATCCAGGCTCCCATGCTGGGCCGGCCCGGCAGCTGGTGACCGGTGAGGAACTGCGTCATGGCTGGCGCATGATTGATCTGATCCGTGGTCATCGACTTGATGAAGCACAGGTCGTCTGCCACGCCTTGAAGGTGCGGCAGCCATTCACTGACGGTGGCTCCGCTTTGTCCGCAGCGGGAAAACCGGGTGATGCCGGGCAGAATGAGCTGCTTTTGGTTGGCCGTCATCGTCGTCAGCCGCTGACCCTGGCGCACGGATTCAGGCAACTCGACACCCGCCCATTTCATCAGGCCAGGCTTGTGGTCAAAAAGCTCCAGCTGGGAAGGTCCCCCAGACTGGGTGAGGAAAATGACCCGTTTTGCCTTGGGCGCAAAGTGGGGCAATCCTGGAAGGCCCAGAGGGTTGGACGCCGCAGGCATGGTCTCAGCCCGGGCGAGCAGGCCATCGAGCGCGAGTGCCCCGACGGACACACCGGTGCACTGCCCGAGAAAGTAACGGCGGGTGGTGTGAAGTGATTCTGGAGCTGGTGATCCGGTCATGGAGATTGAAAAAAACGTCCAAGGGAGCCTGCTTGTGAAGCCTGTGCGCGGATTTGCCATGGTGGCGCAGGCTTGCTGCAAGCCCTGACATGTCCTTGGAGGCATCAATCCCTGGACGATTTAGGGTCCAAGGCATCCCTCAGTCCATCGCCCAGGATGTTCAGCGCCAGGAGGGTAAGGGTGAAGAACACGCTGGGACCAGCCAGCATCCAGGGATAGACGGCCATGCTTGCCGCCCCCTCGCTGATGAGCACCCCCCAGCTCGCATCAGGCGGCTGGATGCCGAGGCCAAGGAAGCTCAGGGTGGCCTCCAGCAACATCACCCCTGGCACGGTCAGGCTGGCATAGATGATCACCGGGCCCATCACGTTTGGCAGCATGTGCTTGAATAGAATGTGCCAGAATCCTGCTCCTGCCGCCCGCGCTGCCTGCACAAACTCCAGTTTTTTGAGCGCCAGCACCTGCCCGCGTACCACGCGGGCCATGGTGAGCCATTCCACGGCCCCGATCGCGACGAAAATAAGGACAAACTGCCTGCCAAAAATGACCACCAGCAGGATGACAAAGGTGATGAAGGGGAAGGCATACAGCACATCCACCAAGCGCATCATGAGGGCATCCACCCGGCGGCTGGCAAGGCCGGAGATCAGCCCATAACCCACGCCGATGACGGCTGCGACTGCGGTGGCCAGAACCCCGACGAGCAGGGAGATCTGCCCACCCGCCAGGATCCGTGTGGCCAGGTCACGTCCCAGAGGGTCCGTTCCCAGCCAGTGAGAGCCGCTGGGGGCCGTGGCACGCAGCTCCAGGTTCTGGTCATTCGGACCATAGGGGGACAGCCAGGGGCCGATCAGGCACAGCGCAACGATGGTGCCAAGCAGCATCATCGCCGCAAGAGTGATGCGGGAGCGGGTCAGCCTCTGCCAAGCCTGCTGCCAGGGTGATGGGTGGGCTGAGCTCATGATTCCTTGAATCCAATGCGTGGATTGAGCAGCGCCTGAACCACATCCACCAGGAGATTGAAGGCAACGATCAGCAGGGCATAGAAGGCTGCCGTGGCCATGGCGAGTTCGTAGTTTCGGTTCACGGCTGCGCCCACGAAATGCTGTCCCAGTCCTGGCAGCTGAAAGACGCTTTCCGTCACGATGGAGCCCGTCATCAGACCAGCGGCCGTAGGGCCGAGAAAGTTCAGCACGGGCAGGCAGGCCAGCTTGAAGGCATGACGGAAGACAATCGAGGCTTCGGAGGCTCCTTTCGCTCGTGCGGTGCGGATGAATTCCTGGGCCAGCGTCTCGCGCAGCCCGCCACGGGTCAGACGGGCGATGTAGGCACTGTAGATAAGGCCGAGCGTGAGGGCCGGTAGCACCCAGTCATCGGAATCGTACCAGCCAGAGGCATTGAACCAGCGGAGCTTCAGGCCAAAAACCAGTGCGATGACGGGGCCCAGAACCAGGCTGGGAGTGCAGATGCCGAGGGTCGCTGCGACGGTGCTGACACGATCATCGAGCGAATTGGGGCGCAGAGCTGCCAGGGCACCTATGGGAATCCCGATCGCCAGGGCGATCAAGAGGGCGGCGAGGCCCACTTGGGCGGAAACAGGGAATC
>CALDGV010000588.1 GCA_937941745.1 uncultured Prosthecobacter sp.
TCGAACTCCGTGCGCCAATCATCACTTTCATGGGTCACGTGGACCACGGCAAGACATCGCTTCTAGATGCCATTCGCAAGACCCAGGTCACCTCGGCCGAGGCTGGTGGCATCACCCAGCATATTGGTGCCTACTCCGTTTTTCATGATGGCAAGCCCATCACTTTCATCGACACCCCTGGCCATGCTGCTTTCTCGGGCATGCGCGCACGTGGTGCCAATGTCACGGACATTGTGGTGCTCATCATCGCTGCTGACGATGGGATCATGCCTCAGACCCGCGAGGCGTTGAATCATGCCAAGGCTGCGGATGTGCAGTTGATGGTGGCAATCAACAAGTGCGACCTTCCCGCAGCGAATGTCATGCGTGTGAAATCACAGCTCCAGGACCTCGGCCTGATGCCGGTTGACTGGGGTGGCGAGATTGAGTGCATGGAAGTGTCAGCGCGCACAGGCGCTGGCATTGACAACCTGCTCGAAACCATGGCTCTTCAGGCCGAAGTTCTCGAACTCAAGGCTGATCCCAAGGCACCACCCAGGGCCACGGTGATCGAGTCCAGCATGGTGCCCGGCAAAGGACCTGTGGCGACGGTCATTGTGCGGCAGGGAACTCTCAAAGTCGGGCAGCCCTTCATCTGTGGCCCTCACTGGGGCAAGACAAGGGCGCTCATGAATGATCGCGGGCAGCCGATCAAGGAAGTGAAGCCCGGCATGCCAGTCGAGGTGGTCGGCTTCAGTGACATGCCTCGAGTCGGTGACGAAGTGGTCGTCATGGACAGCGAGCGCGTCGTCAAGAAGCTCTCCGAAGAACGCCTTGAAGAGATGCGTCAGGCCAAGCTGGTCACACGGCGTCGTGCGACCATGGAAGATCTGTTTGCCAACATCGAGGAAGGTCAGAAGAAGGTCTTCAAGGTGGTTCTCAAGACGGATGTCCAAGGATCCCTGGAGGCCATCACCAAGAGCCTGGAGGAGATTGAGAGCGACAAGATCAACCTGCGCATTCTTCACAGTGATGTCGGGCCGATCAACGAATCAGACATCCTCCTCGCCTCCGGCTCGGATGCCATCGTCATTGGCTTCAACACCAAGACGGAGAACAAGGCTCTCAGCACAGCCAAGCGCGAAGGTGTACAGATCAAGCTCTACTCCATCATCTACGAACTCATCGATCAGGTGAAGGAAGCCATGACCGGCATGCTGGATCCGCTGACCCGTGAGAAAGTGCTCGGCCACGCCAAGGTGAAGCAGATCTTCAAGGTCCAGAAAGGCTGGGTTGGTGGTTCTCAGGTTATTGATGGACGGATTGACCGCAAGCAGCGTGCCCGCGTGCTGCGTGACGGCCAGCCCGTCTATGACGGAGCTATTGAAACGCTTCGTCGCTTCCACGATGAAGTGCCTGAAGTCCGCAACGGCCTTGAGTGCGGCATCAAGCTTCAGGGCTTCTCTGATTATGAAGAGGGTGACATCATCGAGTGCTACGAACTCGAGAAGATCCCGCAGACTCTGTAATCCTTCGTGCACGAAAGGGCGGCTAGGTGCCGCCCTTTCCTCACTCAAACCCAGTTTTTAGAACCCAGGCATTATGTCCCAGCGTCTTGATCGCGTGAACGAACTGATGAAGCGCGAACTCAGCACGGTGCTTGAACGCGGCTACCGCTTTGATGGCATCGTGCTCACCATACATGAGGTGGTGACTGCTCCGGACCTTCGTCAGGCCAGTGTCTGGGTGGGCATCCTGGGCAAGGCTCGTGATGAAGCTGCGGTGATTGAGAAGCTCAACAAGGAGAAGGGGAACATTCAGCGCGAGTTGTACAAGCGGGTGAAGCTCAAGCACAGCCCGCAGCTCCTCTTCCGCCTCGACAAGACCATCGAGAAGGCAGTGAGCCTCATCAACACCCTCGACAATCTGCCTCCGCCGCTGCCTGAACCAGAAGCTGGTGATTCAAGCGGCTCCGAAGCATAACCCGCAAGGCAGTCCGGGGTGCTGGAGCCATTTGCAGGTGATCGTCTCCAGCGGAGCTGGAGTTGACGACAGATTCAGGGATTGCCAAAAATCCGAAGCATTCATCCACCCTGCAGGTGTGAAATCGGATGAAAACTGGCTGTTTCCCGGCGCGTGATGTCCGGAGCATGAGAATTCCCCCTGTTTCCCGCCGGCACTTCATCTCTTCCGTCATGGCTGGATCTGCTGTTGCGCCATCGTCTGTCTTGGCTGGCAAGGCGGCAGGTCGAGAAGATGCATTTGCCGAGCCAGCAAGGGATGTTCCGTTGGTGAATGATGCCGACGTCATCATCTGCGGAGCAGGGCCGGCGGGTGTGACGGCTGCGATCATGGCTGCGCGTGCAGGTGCGCGCGTGCGCTTGTTTGAATGGCGGGGCTGCCTGGGCGGTGTCTGGACGGCGGGACTGCTGGGATACTTTCTCGACTTCAACAAGCCAGGTTTTGCCAAAGAACTCCGCGACAAGCTTGATGAGCGAGATGCCAGGGCCAAGACCGTGAGCACTAGCCGCTTTTGCTACGACCCTGAGGCATTGAAGCTGCTTCTGGAAGAGCTGTGTGTCGCCGCGGGCGTGAAGTTCCAGTATCACACCAAGGTTTGCGCTGCATTTCGCGAGGGCAGCAGGCTGAGCACGATCATCACGGAGTCCAAGTCCGGCAGGCAGGCCTGGAGTGCGCCGGTGTTCATTGATGCGACAGGAGATGGTGATCTCGGTCATCAGGCGGGATGTGCCTTTGAGATTGGCATGTCGGAAGATTGCCCGTGCCAGCCCATGTCACTCAATGCCCTGCTTGTTGTGAAGGATGCGGAGGCTTTGCGTGAATTCATCCGTTTTGGACAGAAGAAGGAGGGCGAGAACAGCGATGGAGAGAAAAAGAAGCGCATCAAAGATGTGCTGGTGAGCACGGGACACTTTCCCTCCTATGCCAGCCCGACGATGTGGCATGTGCGTGACAACTTGGTTTTTGCCATGATGAACCACGAGTATGGCATCAAGGCCTGGGATGCTGCTGAAATCACGGCTGCCACGGTTCGTGCGCGGGCAGAAATGAACAAAATGGTTGCCGGCCTGCGTGGGCTCGGTGGTCCCTGGGAAGGCATCCAGATCGTGGCGACTGCGGAACAGATCGGAGTCCGCGACGGACGGCGCATCAAGGGGCGCTACGTGGTGGTCCAGGATGATCTCGCCAAAGGTGCACGGCATGAGGATGCCGTCACCCGCGTCACTTTCGGCATTGATGTTCATGCCCTCAGTGCGGATCACAACAAGAAGCACGCCATCATGCCGAAAGAGATCGAGATGAAGCCCTATGATATTCCGCTGCGCGCGCTGATTGCGAAGGATGTGGATGGCTTGATGATGGCGGGCAGGTGCATCAGCGGTGATTTCATTGCGCATTCTAGCTACCGGGTCACAGGCAATGCGGTGGCGATGGGAGAAGCTGCGGGTGTCACTGCGGCGATCGCGGCACTCTCCAAACGAATGCCTCACGAGGTGGCTTGGAGCGAATCTCAGGCCAAAATCGCGGAACTTTGGGAGACTGCCTAGAGGAGCCATTGCCAGTTCAGGCATCCGAGGCCATTCATCAGCCATGAACGTGAAGCCAGACCCATTGACTGTTCCTTGCAGCCCTCTCAATGAGACGGATGGACTGAAGTACTTTCCGCGCATGACTGGCAAAGTCCGTCTGCATGCAGCTGGCAGGCTTTGGGAAGATCTGCAATCCAATCTGGGGCAGGGTTTGGATGCTGCCTGTGTGGCTTTTCTGCAGGTGGATTATCATAAGCTGAAGGACCTAGTGCTCAGCGGGGCCACAGACGAAGAGGCTTTAAGGTGGTGCGAAACTCAGGGACGGCCGCTCAATGACACGACCAAGCGCATCTGGAACCATTATGTCAGCAAGCTGGGATGGCGGGACAACATCTCGGAAACGCTTGCCCGTCGGAAGATCGAAAGCGGGTTGGCTGAGCGCGATGACATCCAGACGATTGCGCATTACATTGATGTCGATGAGGGCAGGCTCGACTGAAGGCTCGTTGGATTGTCAGCCGTGAGAGTCCTCCTCCCGGTTTTCGTGGGAAAGTCAGGAATGGGGCTTGAGCAGTTTCCGCAGAACGGCAGCTTGCCGCCTGTTCATTTCCTCACTTGTCACCATGAGAGTTTTCGCGCTTTTCGGGTTCCTGCTCGCCCTCGGCTTTAGTGCTGTGCGGGCGGATGTCAGGCTGCCAGCCCTTTTCAGTGATGGCCTTGTCTTTCAGCAGGGAAGACCC
>CALDGV010000589.1 GCA_937941745.1 uncultured Prosthecobacter sp.
CGAGCGTTACATCGCCGAAGAGCATGTGAAGGGCCCGGTGACGATCTACAACTATCCGAAAGCCATCAAGCCTTTCTACATGCGCCAGAATGACGACGGCAGAACTGTGGCGGCGATGGACCTGCTCGTGCCGGGCATCGGTGAAATCATCGGTGGCAGCCAGCGCGAGGAGCGGCTGGACCTGCTGACAGCGGCCATGGAGGCGCAGGGGTTGGACGAGGAGACCTACCGCTGGTATGTCGATCTCCGACGCTACGGCAGCGTGCCTCATGCTGGCTATGGGATGGGCTTTGAACGGCTGCTGATGTTTGTGACGGGCGTGAGCAATATCCGGGATGTCATTCCCTTTGCCCGGACACCAGGGCATGCGCCGTATTGAAGTCATGCTTCATGGCTCACCATTACCTGCTCGCAGTTTCAGGCTTCCCGCCGGGTTCATTTTCCCGGCGTTGTGTTTCCTGCTCTCCGTCGCGCAGGCCCAGACTGGTCTGAAAATCCAGATGGTGCCAGAAAGCACGGCCATCGTGCCAGGCCAGAGCTTCCGCGTGGGGCTCTTCATCCAGCATGAAAAGGGCTGGCATACCTACTGGCGTCAGCCAGGCATCGTCGGCGTGCCCACCACCCTGGAGTGGCGGCTGCCGCCGGGCTTCACCGCCGGGCCGCTGGAGTATCCCGAGCCGGAAGCGACCAAGATGTTTCAAATCAAGGCGCAGGGCTATGAGCGGGACGTGCTGCTTCAGGCAGAGCTGCGCGCACCTTCGTTCCTCAAACCCGGGGATCGAGTCGTGCTCAAGGGGCAGGCCAGCTGGATGTGCTGTGCCAACACCTGCCATCCCGACACGAGGGAACTGTCTTTGACCATGCCGGTGGCCACCAAGGCGGAATCAGATGCCCGATGGCATCCCGTCTTTGCCCGGGAGCGCGCCGCCTATGCCCTGCCCAGCACGGCCTGGGAAGCGGAAGCCACGGAAAAAGACCTGGAAGTGACGCTCACCCTGCGGCCACGCACACCTCAAGCCAGGCGGTTTGCCCCTGCGGGACCTGCGCCGAAAGTACTCTTCTTCACGGAAGATGGCTGGATCAACAGCGACCAGGACCAGACGCTGCGTCTGAATTCGGATGGCAGCCTCACGATCAAGCTGGTGCGGGCCGAGGTTTTCCTTGGCAAGGGCACGCCAGACAGGCTGCACGGAGTCGTGCAGCGGGAGGGCGGCTGGCATGAGGATGGCTCCCTGCGCAGCATGACGATTCAGCCCTTGCTAAGACGCTGATGTCGGTGTCCGTTCGGAGGCTGAGTTGAATCCAATTTTGCTCTCCACGACATCCCCCCAGCTATGAAAGGCATTCTGATTCTGATTATCGCCGCCGCGGTTGGCTACCTGGCCTATGAATACGGCTATCCGGTGCTCACCAACTACGTGAAGTTCGAGAAGCACAAGAAGGAGGTGGCCGTGGCCCCGCCGCCGGAGCCCGTCAAAAAGCCCGAAGTGGTGGTCGTGGAGCCGCCCAAGCCCAAGATGGAGGAGCCCAAGCCGGAGCCGCCCAAGCCCAAAATGGAGGAACCCAAGCCCACGCCGCCGCCTGCCCCGATGCCTGTGGTGGACCCGAATGCCTTCGTCGCCCCCGTGCTGCCGAGCCTGGAAGAGCGCACCGAGAACTGGGCCAAGCTCCCTCCTTCCGCCTTCCCTCGTCCGGTGATCATCAAGCGCGACCTGACCCTGAGCATGAAAATGGGCGCCAACACGGCCTCCACTCAGATCAAGGCAGGCGGCCAGATGATCGCACGTGGTCAGGATGGAGCCAACATCCTGGTCTCGCCCACAGACACCTCCCCCATGCAGGCAGCGGTCGCCCTCGACGACACCAATTTGAAGGAGATCCTCACCGCCGGGTATGAAAACTGGAAAGTGCGCTACGTCGAAAGCCTGAAAAAAGCTCATGAGTACAAGCTGGCCGCCGCAGAGCGGGCCAAAAATGCTCCGCCTTCCGCCAAGGGAGGCACGGCCAAAGCTGGCAACGACAAGCCGGTGAAGGACAAAGACGGCACCTATCCGCTGCTCGTCGCCAGCATGAAGTCCGGTCAGGTCACCGAGATCAAGCCCGAGACCATCAAAGAGTGGGGTGAACCTGTGCTGGAGGATGGCATCTGGAAGGTCAACGTGAAGTATGAAACCATGACCATGTTCGGCAAGTTCGACACTGAGGCCCAGGCCCAGATCAAGAACGGCGTGGTGGACAAATGGATCTACACCGGCTCTGGCGAGGTGGTGCCGTAAGCCCCTTTCCAAATTCAATCAGATGGAAAGCGGAAGCCTTGGCGGCTTCCGCTTTTCATTTGCCAGCAAAAGCCCAATCGATCAGGGCCTCAAAACCACCTTGGCGGAGCCACGGTGCAGTTCGATGCTCTCAATCCCGCGCAGAAAGCGCTGCAAAGCCGGATCGCTTTCCAGGTTCTTCTGCACCAGATCCACTCCTTTGAGGTCTCCCAGCCAGGCATTAGGCAGCGAGATGCCACCCACGCTCAAGTCGTCAAAGATGAAGGACATTTTCTGCTCCGGACTGAACCCCGTGCCAAAGGTCATCCTCAGGCGCACCTTCTGACCTGCGAAGAAAGGGAAGTCCGGCGGTGCTTCGACGATGATACCGGCCACCACCTTGCCTTCAGCAAAACTGATCTGCACATTTTCACCTAGGTTCTGACGGGCAAAATAGGCGTTCACCTCCCGTTCCGTGAAGATCAGCGTTCGATGCTCTGCTCCAGGAGCCGCCTCCGGCACAGGAACCGGGCTGGCCGGTGGCTGGCCTTGACCCGCCGGCACTTGCACTGTCACCGGAGCCAGCGGGGGATCGCCAAAAACGGCCAGCTTGGATTCCAAAGCAGCCTGCTCCTGGGCTGTGAGCACCACCGGCTTCATGGGTTTGGGGTCAAAATGATGCTTCACCCACCAGACCGTCCCGCCTACGGCAATCACGCCAGTCGTGAGAACGGCAGCCAGAAGAATCAGCAGCAGCCTGGCGGTGGAGGGGCGGCTTTGAGGTTCCGCAGGAACCGGAGTGGGGGTGTTTTCCATGTGCGAAGATGGCCTTGGATGCAGCCGGGCCGAGGCTATTCGGTCAGATTCACCCTGGCACGCAGAATTTATGCCGCCAAGGGCGTCTCACCGTGTCTGCGGCCTTCCCTGCTCCTCGTTCATGGATGCTTTTTCACTGTCAGGCTGACTTTCAGTCTTCAGCGAAAAGGAAGAAGGCTCAGGTTGACGTATCAGACCGGCTCTTCGACTTATTGCAAACAATGCGCGGTTTTCCTCCCATTCAGATTTTCATCCTGGCCCTTTTGTTCGGCCTGATGGCTGTGCCGCTGGCGAGACTGACCGGAAACGCGCCTGAACAACCAAGCAGCCAAACGCAGGAAGTTGCAGAAGCATCAGCCTCCAAGGCTGTCCCGGCTTGGATCCGGGTGCGGCATGCCCACAAACCGCTGAAGCTTTCCCTGAAAAGCGACGGCAAGGAACTTCTCCAGGACCAGGATCTCTCCGAGTCCCTGATCGAGTTTGAAAGCTCGTTTCCGATTTCAAAGGATGGTCATGAAATCAGTTTGGAGGCCTCCTGGCCACCGGGCACGCCCGACACGGCCGTGACGGTCGAAATCGAGCCGGAAGGCCATGACGCGCGCAGTGAGACCCGATGGTCCAGCGAGGCCGCAATGCAGGAAATCCTCAGCTTCACCTGGTAATGCCGAACTCCACACCCAAAGAACACGTCTGCTGGGGCGGTGGCTGCATGCACACGCAGCATCACCGGCTGGAAGTGCGCGACCTGCGCGTGAGCTACCGGGAGGTGCTGGCCCTGGATGGCATTCACTTTGCCACAGAGTGCGGCCGCAGCATCGCCCTCATCGGTCCCAACGGGGCTGGCAAGAGCACCCTTTTGAAGACCCTGGCAGGGCTCCTGCCGATGGATGGAGGCAGCCTCATCTGGCGCGGACAGCCGCTCACGCGCAGCAGCCATGAAATCGCCTACCTGCCGCAGCGCGGCGACGTGGACTGGCAGTTCCCCATCACCGTGCGCGGCCTGGTGGAAATGGGCCGCTACCCGAACCTGGGCTGGTGGCGGGGCTATTCACGTCACGACGGAGACATCGTGGAGCGGGCGCTTGCAGCCATGAACCTTCTGGATCTTCAGGACCGTCAAATCAGCGCCCTTTCCGGAGGTCAGCAGCAGAGAACCTTCCTCGCGCGTGCCCTGGCGCAGGAAGCGCACGTGCTGCTGCTGGATGAGCCTTTCACCGGCCTGGACAAGCCCGCACAGGAAAACCTGAGCCGGCTTTTCAAGGAACTGACGGCCGAGGGGCGCCTGCTGATCGCCAGCCATCACGATCTGCAGACGGTGAAAGGGTTTTACGATGATGTACTGCTCATCAAAAAGACCCAGGTCGCCTTTGGTCCGGTGGAAACTCATTTCACGCCGGACAACATCACCCTGGCCTACGGCGGCGAACTTCCTTCCGCCTGAGCCTCTCCGCTGATCCGGGATGTCTGCCAGGCATCATTTCCAGTCGAGATGCCGCTTCAGGAACTCAAACGTTCCGACGCCATGGATCATGTGCCCCGCATCGAAGTGCTCGATGGTAGTGCGATCACCCACACCGAGCTTGTTGTAGAGCCGCCGCACCTTGGCGAACTCATAGTTCACCCATTCATCAAGCCCGACCCCATCGTTGTGACCGCGCTCCACCATGAAGGGCCGGGGCGCGATCAGGGCGGCCATCTCGGCATAATTGAAGTTCCGGCCCATGTTCCATTCCCAGATCTCATATTCATGGGTGTTGGTGTAGTTCATCGGCATGTC
>CALDGV010000590.1 GCA_937941745.1 uncultured Prosthecobacter sp.
GCACCTGGGCGGCCTGATGCGGGTCATAGAGGAGGGAACCGGTGATGGAGGTCAGGATGAAGCCCAGGGCCATGGCGCGGCTGAGCCGGGTCATGACACCGGGCCAGAGGGCGGCGCGTTGACCGTGGGGCAGGGAGTCGTAGGCGAGAGCTTCATCGGCACCGCTGGCGCAGGCTTCGGCGGCTCCGCTGAGGATGCGGTTGAGAACGAAGAGCCAGAGCACGGCGTCGTGGTTGCCGACGGGCATGAGGCAGAGGACGGTCATCTCAGCGACCATGAGGGCTCCGGCGAGGATCATGAGCCTGCGCCTGCCGAGCTGGTCGGCCAGGGCGCCGGAGGGAACTTCGAGCAGGACGATGGTGAGGGCCCAGAGGACGTTCAGCGCGGCGAATTCGCCGATGCTGAGGCCGAGGTCGAGGAAGAGGACGGTGAGACCGGGTAGTAGAAGCGGCAGTTGAAGAGCAGCCTGAAGGCGATGAACAGGCGGATGTTGCGAGGCATGGCGGCGTTCATGCCATAGGCTGGAAGATGTGCGAGGAAAGGTGCGCGGACTTTGGCGGCACTGGCTGATCAGTTTGATTGCGAAGCGGCGGCTCATCGCCACTCTGGTGGGGCATGACTGAAGCCGCTCTTCTCCGCACTCCTCTTTTTGAAGCTCATGTGGCCCTGGGGGCGCGGCTGGTGCCCTTCGCGGGCTGGGAGATGCCGGTGCAGTATGCGGGCATCATGCAGGAGCATCAGGCGGTGCGCCATGCGGCGGGTGTGTTCGACATTTCGCACATGGGGCAGTTCATCGTGAGCGGCCCCGGCGCGCTGGCGTTTCTGAACCGGGCCCTGACGAACGACGCCTCGAGGCTGGAGATCGGCCAGGGGCAGTATTCACTGTTGTTGAATGAGGCGGGCGGGGTGATCGATGATCTGATCCTCTACCGTAGCAGCGCGAGGGAGTTCTTCCTGGTGGTGAATGCCTCGAAGATCGAGGAAGACTGGGCGCACCTGCGCGCGCTGCTGGGGGATGCGCCCGAGGTGCAGATGGCCAATCTGAGTGAGGCGACGGCTGGCATCGCGGTGCAGGGTCCGAAGAGCCGGGAGGTCTTTGCCAAGGTGTTCGGTGCGGAGGCTCTGTTTCCGCCACACAACAGCCTGTTTGTGGCGGCGGATGAGGCGGGTTTCATGTGGCTGTGTGGCACGGGATACACGGGGGAGGAGGGTTTTGAGCTCTTCCTGCCTGCGGCGAAGGGGCGGGAGTTCTTTGAGAAGCTGGTGGCAGCGGCGCGCGAGGTGGGCGGTGCGGTGTGCGGGCTCGGTGCGCGTGACACGCTGCGCCTGGAGATGGGGTATCCGCTGAATGGCAATGATCTGGCTGCCGACAAGACGCCGCTGCAGGCAGGCCTGGGCTTTTTTGTGGCGATGGAGAAGCCGGATTTTGTGGGCAAAAGCTCGCTGGAGGCGCAGAAGGCGGCGGGGCTGCCCAGCCGACTGGCGGCCTTCAAGATGACGGGCACCGCACCGCCGCCGCGTCCGCACTATCCAGTCGTTTTCGCCGGGGAAGTGGTCGGCGAGGTGGCCAGCGGCACGCAGTCGCCCAGCCTGGGGGTGGGCATCGGCATGGCCTACCTGCCGCTGGCTGCGGCGAAGGTCGGAAGCCAGATCGAAATCGAGATTCGGGGCCGCCGGTTCCCGGCGGAAGTGGTGAAAAAGCCTTTTTACCAGCGGGCCTGAGACTCAGGGCTGAGGTTTTTCCTTCACTGGCGCCATGATGGAGGCGGCCACCTTCAGGGATGGCTTGTTGCCGTTGGGCTGCGGTGCCTGTGGCGTGGTGGGCGGCGTCACCTGAATGGGTTTGGCCTGGGCTGGCTGGGGCGCTGGAGGCTGGACAAGGCCTTGTTTGAATTTGGCGATCTCCTCGGGAGTCGGCATCAGGGCTTTGCGAATGATCACGGGGTTGGGGACAGAGACCGGGGCCGGAGGCTGGGCGGGATCCGAGGGAGTCTTTTCTGGAGAAAGGCTGGCCTTGGCAGGTGCTGGAACTGCGGGAGAGGGTGCCGGGGGTTTTGGAGCACTCGATACGACGGGAGGTGCAGGCATCGGTTTCGTGGTCAGCTGCGGTTCCGACTTCGGGGCTTGAGACGTCTTGGCGACTGGCTGCGGCTGCTTGGGGCTGGGGATGTCGGCTTTGGGGGGTGGGGCAGGCTTCGGAGCCTGAGTCACTGCCTTGGCCGGCACGGGTTCTGTAGGCTTGGGCTGTGGAGCAGCTGCTTTGTCAGCAGGCGCGGGTTTCGGTGCCGTCGTCAAAGGTTGGGCATGCGTCACTTCAGCCGGTTTGGTGGACGGCTGCGTGGATGCATGCGAAGCGGTGCTGAGCTTGGGGGCAGGGGATGTCTCCTGGCTGCTGCCGGAGAACCACCACCAGCCTCCGCCGCAGATCGCCAGAATGGCGGCGGCTGCCCAAACGGGCCAGAGCGACCTTTGAGGTGCTCGACGGCGGCCCTCAAACTCGTGGGGGTGCAGACGGCGGGAGATGGGAGAGACCTCTGGATCCTCAAATGTCTCGTGCGGCAGGTCTTCGTCGAAATCGGAAATGCTGCCGACGCTTTCCATCTCCGCCAGATTCACCGCTGTTCCACGCAGGCGTGTGGCGAGGTCCGTCGTGGTGGGACCTGTGAGGATGGCCTCGAAGCGCTCGAGGAACTCTGCTGGCGGGGGGGTGATGCCCCGCAGACGGGTCGCCTCCAGGGTTTCCTTGACATAGACAGCAAGGGCTTCGGGAACGGCCTCGGAGAAAATGGGGGCATCGCCGACCTGTCGCTGGCCGGTGAGCAGGTAGGCCGCCAGGGCGACGAAGGTGCGGTTCCGATGCTCACGATCCGCCAGGTGCTCGCTCTCAAACTGGGCGGGGTCGGGAGGTTCAGCCAAAGGCGTCTCGTAAAGGTTCCGCAGTGTCACGTGCGGCCGGACTTTGACCAGGAAGGGTGGCCAGGCATCCAGGCGCTTCTGCATCAGGCGCTCATGCTCACGCGCGAGCATCGGGCCGGGCTTGCCCACTTTGAGGAACAGGTTCGAAGGATGCAGTTCGAGGCGCTGCACGCCGCAGTCGAGCGCTTGTTCGATGCCGGCCTGAACCTGCTTGAGCACGACCACCACCTCGACGGGGTTGAGCGTGAGGCGTTCTGTCAGCAGCCGGCTGAGGGCAAAGCCCGCCTCCCGTTCCTCGGTGAGGAAGCTCCAGTCCGGGCTCTCCCAGAGACTGAGGCTGCGCAGGATGTTGGGATGCTTGTCAGGGCTGAATCGCCAGCTCTGAAGCGGCACGGCCTCATACTGGCCTTTGTCCACAATCCTCGCCGGAGGCAGGAGGTGCACGGTGACGGGCTGCTCTGTTTTGGCGTTGATGCAGGGAATGGAAAAGGGCTGCCGCCGTGCATTCTCCTCATCTTCAACCTTGAAGCGGCTGCCGAGGACACGCTCCACTGGCACGCCTTCCAGCAGAAGGTCCTGAAGCTGGGAGATGGGCTGCGTGGAAGCTGTCACCACAAGCTGTTTGCGGGTGGTGCGCGCCTGGATGCTGCTGACCTGTGCGGCAAAAGCCTCACGGACATCATCCCGCAGCTTTTCCAGCGAGGCGGGAGTGTTGACAGGGTCTGTCAGGGCGGCCCGCACGGTGGTGCGGAGACTCATGGGCAGCGCCGTCAGGGCCGGGTAGCGGTCAGGGCTTTCTCCGGCGAACATTTTCCCTGTGAGCAGGAGGAAAAGCAGTTCGCAAATTTGCAGGACTTGGCGGGAACTGTCGCTGGCCTGCTTTTCGGGAGTCCCGAGGCCAAAGTCATACAGACGGAGTTGGAGAAAGGTGTCCTCCACCGTGGTGATCATCACCCTGTCCAACCGGATCTGAGGCACCAGGCGCTGCCGGTCGCTGAGCAGCATCACATCATCCAGAAGCTGCAGGATCAGCGAGAAAACCGTGGCAGGTGCCAGTGCACCTCGGCGCTGGACGTAGTCCGCAGCGAACTCGCCGTCACTCAGGTTGCTCGTGTAGTAAACGACTCCTTTGTCCTCACCCACATCCAGGATGCGCATGAAGGTGGGGCCCCGGATTTCGGCGGCCTGCCGAGCCCGCTCCATGCAGGACTTTTTCATGGGCCCCTCCAGAGGCTGGCCGAGGCGCAGCAGATGCAGTTCCACCAAGCGCTTGATCTGGGTGTCGAAAGCCAGCAGCACCAATTCGTCGGGAGAGCGCACTAGGCGCACGTTCCCACCGCCATTCTGGCGGGCGAGCATCAGGGGCCCAAAACTGGAGGCTTCGGTGGACATGCGCTGGGGACGAACAACTTCAGCACCTCTTACGCCGCCGTCCATCCCTGAAGGCGGATGGGTGACGCAGAGATAACTTTCTCAAATTTTAAAACTTGGGACGCAATAATGCAATTCATATTCTGATAAATATAGCTATTTTATAAAAGCCAACCTTCTGTTTTTGTGAAAATTTTATTCAGCACGGAAAATGTGCTGAGATTCGCAGTGCGCAGGCAGCATGGCTGCAAACCTGCTCGCAGGAAAGACTGACAGCGATATCTCAAAAAATGGGTGCCAAATTGGCTGAGTTCGCTATTTCTCCCGCCCTCCCCGGCCCGAGGTGATGTCTGTGCACACCTCCTGACGACTTCTTGATCCTCCCATGAACACCCCTCAAACCTTCACCACTGGCTCCGGCGCTCCCGGTAAATTCTACTCCCTTCCTGCCCTCGAACAGGCCGGCATCGGCAAAGTCTCGAAGCTGCCGGTTTCCATCCGCATCGTGCTGGAGTCGCTGCTGCGCAATCTGGACGGCAAGAAGGTCACCGAGGCGGATGTGAAGAATCTGGCGAACTGGAACGCGAAAGCGCCCGGCGAGTATGAAATCCCCTTCACCGTCGCCCGCATCGTGCTGCAGGACTTCACGGGCGTGCCGCTGCTGGTCGATCTGGCTGCGATGCGCTCGAAGGTGAAGCAGCTCGGCAAGAACCCGAAGATGGTCGAGCCGCTGGTGCCGGTCGATCTCGTGGTGGACCACTCGGTGCAGGTCGATTTCGCCGGCACGCAGCAGGCGCTAAATCAAAACCTCGCGCTGGAGTTTGAGCGCAACAAGGAGCGCTATCAGTTCCTCAAGTGGGGCGAGCAGGCCTTCGACACCTTCAAAGTCGTGCCTCCCGGCATCGGCATCGTGCATCAGGTGAACCTCGAATACCTCGCGAAGGGCGTGCTGGAGAAAGATGGCGTCTATTATCCGGATTCGCTCGTCGGCACCGACTCGCACACGACGATGATCAATGGCCTCGGCGTCGTCGGTTGGGGCGTGGGCGGCATTGAAGCGGAAGCCGGTATGCTCGGCCAGCCGGTGACCTTCCTCGTGCCGGAAGTGGTGGGCGTTTACCTCACCGGAGCGCTCAAAGAAGGCGTCACCGCGACCGACCTCGTGCTCGAAGTGACTCAAAAACTCCGCAAGCTCGGCGTCGTCGGCAAATTCGTCGAATTCTACGGCCCCGGCGCGGTCAGCCTGCCGGTCACCGATCGTGCGACCATCGCGAACATGGCGCCTGAGTATGGCGCGACGATGGGCTTCTTCGGCGTGGACGAAGAAACCGTCGCCTACCTGCGCGGCACCGGCCGCAGCGA
>CALDGV010000591.1 GCA_937941745.1 uncultured Prosthecobacter sp.
ACCGAGGCCACACGGAAGATCGAAAGCCGCTACTGGGACCCCGTTTTGCTGCGAAACGGCAAACGCGAGGTCGCGCAGGGCAAATTCGGGCCGGATGTGTTTCTCGACTTCGCCTTCGATTTCTACCGGCGGCACTCCAAGCGGCCGTTTCTCTTCTACCACCCCATGGTGCTCACTCACGGGCAGAACGTGAAGCAGCAGGTCGTCACCACGCCCGACAATCGAACGAATCCACCGAAAGAAGAACACGAGCTCTTCGCCGACATGCTGCGCTATGCCGACAAGCAGGTCGGTGCCATCATTGCGGAGCTGGAGCGGCTCGATTTGATGAAAAACACCGTCGTCATCCTCGCCTCGGACAACGGCACGGAGAAAACCCTTTCCGCTCGCGCCAACGGCCGCGTGGTAAACGGCGGGCTGTATCAGATCAACGAGGCTGGCGGCAATGTCCCGCTCATCGTTTACAGCCCCGCGCTCGTGAAAGGCGGTCGCACCTCGCCGCTCGCCGACTTCACGGACCTCTTCCCGACGATTTGCGATCTCGCCGCTGCCTCAGCGCCCTCTTCGCTGAAGATCGACGGCCAGTCCCTCGCCCCGTTTTTGCTCGGCAAGGCTCCCGCGCCGCGAAAATGGATCTTCAACCACTACGCCGAAGAGCGCGTCGTGCGCGATGAACGCTTCAAACTCAAAAACAACGGCGATCTCTTCGATCTCGATGCTGATCCCGCTGAGCAATCGCCGCTTCCAAAAGAGGCGTCACCCGAAGTGCGGACCAAACTGCAGGCCGTGCTGAATTCCATGCCCGAATCGACTCCGCTGCCGTTTCCGCATCGCAGCTTGTCCGCGTTCAAGAAGCGGGCGGAGGCTGCCAAGCAGCGAACTGGCGAAGCAAAGTAGTCCTCTCGCTCCGCGAGAGGAACGCAGCGCGTCGCTCACTTGAACGCGTGGGCATTAAACCACACGCTTTGCTCATCTGGCGGAGCGAGATGGCTACTTTGCTGGCGTAGCTTGCGGTATGAATCCGTGCGAACGCAGCCAGAACAGCAAATCCGCGAACCACGGATGCTCGGTGCCGATGAGTCCGGTGCCATGGTCGCCATGCTGATAGAGATGCAGCTCATGCGGCACGCCCTTCGCATGCAAAGCGGCGGCGTAGAGCTGGGCGTGCTCCACGGGAACCATTTTGTCCTCCATGGTGTGCCAGAGGAAGACGGGCGGGAGGTCGGGCTTCACTTGCAGCTCGCTGGAGGTCTGGCGGATGAGTTTTTCATCGGGTGAATCGCCGATGAGCATCTTGCGTGAGGTCGCATGCGGCTTCGTGATCATGCTGATGACGGGATAGCAGAGGATGGCGAGATCGGGACGCGGACTCACGCTGTGCTCACGACCACCGATAATTCCATCCTCCGGTCGGTTGATGAGCGTGGACACAAGGTGTCCACCTGCGGAGAAGCCCATCACGCCGATGCGTTTCGGGTCGATCTTCCACTTCTCGGCCTTGCCACGGATCTGAAACATGGCCTCCACTGCGTCCTGAAGCTGTGCGAGATAACGATAGCCCGCGCTGCCGAGCCGGTAGCGCAGCACAAAGACCGTCAAACCTTGCTCATTCAGCCAAAGCGCGAACGGCTCCGCCTGTCCTTCATAAATGCCGCTGTAGCTGCCACCGGGTATCAAGAGCATCGCCGCGCCATTCGGCTTTTTTGGTAAATAGGGCGTGAGCGTTGGAATGTCCTTCGCCGAGGTGCCGAGGGCTCCGGGAGCTCCATCAGGCCAGAGCGTGATGGGCGGCTCGGCGGCGAGGAGCCACGAGCAGCAGAAGAGCCAGGAGGCGAGGATGGAGGCGAGTTGGTTCATCTTTTTATCCATGAAATCACTCCAGCCCCGGTGCTTGCAACTCCCTGAGCGTCCGGCCACTGAGCGGTGCGGCGGGGTGGAGGCCCATGACGCGCTTGTTGCCATCACCTCCACTTTTGCCATCGGGTTCACGGAAGACGGCACCCCAGTTGATAGCGTGTTGCGGGAAGGTCTCCTTCATCTGCGTGGCGCGGGTCCAGTTGGCGAGCACGCGGGCTTTGGCATCGCCATCCTTACCCTTGCTGGCTTCCAGTTTTTGCATCCACGAACGAGTGTCGGCCACGAGCTTGGCGTAATCGAGTCCGCACTGGATGAAGTGCAGACGGCGACGGTATTTTTCGTCTGCGGAGGCCAGTTTCTTCGCGGCGTTGCCGAGAAGCGCCTGCGCCTGGGCAAACAGCTCCGGTGTGTATTTCCGCGGCAGATGAAAGGCGCGGTGACGGCTGGGTTCCTCGGCCACGAACTCCATGTGCGTGCGCTCCATGAGCTGCCAGTAGGCTTTCACGTCCGCTGCGGCGGGGCCGAAGCCGCGCTGATAATAGTCGTCCATCAGCGCGGCGACATCGGTCTGCGGATTCCATGCCAGATGGGCCAGCGCGTAGTAGTGCGGCCCCTGCGTGGACCAATGCAGCCAGAACAAATCAAAGTAGAGGCCGAGGCAGTGCTGCTGGGCGGCAAAGCGGAAGTCCTCGCCTGCCTGCGTCATCGCCACGTCAGGCATGCCCCAGCTCAGACCGGCCGGGCTGCCGATGTTTGGACGCCACATGAGGTGTTTCGCCACCTTGGCCCAGCCGGCGTGCTGCTGCATGGGCAGCGTGCGTTCATTCGGCGATCTCATGTGAAAATTAGCCACACTGGAGATGATGACGTTGTCATCCGGCACGACGCCTATAGGGGGATTGCGGGCGAGGCCGTAGGCGTTCAACAGCACGAAGAGTTCGCGATCAGGGAAGCGCTCCTTCAGCAGCCGCGCGAGTGTGTTGGCAAAGCGCACATCACGATCCGTCTGCGACACGCCTTGGAATTTCACACCGCCGCCAAAGCCCCATTCCATCTTTTCACCGGCCGGATGATCCCAGGCGAGGCAGTTCGCGCAGGTGCAGTGACCGCTGGTGTAGCCATCGTTCGGCGACACATTGATCACGCGCAGCAGAGGATCAGCACGCAGCTTTGCCGTGGTGTCCTCCAGCCACTGCTGCCACACCTTCGGGTTCGAGGCGCAGAGCTTGGTGTTGCTCGTGCTCGGTTTCACCGCGCTGCGCGTGCCATCGGGAGCGGCGGCGAAGTAGTCGGGGTGTTGCTTGCCGTATTTCTCCCACCAGTCGCCAAAGCCGTGGCCGCCGTTCATGTCCATCGAATCGAGCTGCACCCGCTGAAAGCGTGACCACCATTCCTCGCCGGTCTCCTTGTTGTCGCCGAGGGAAGCCTTCACCAGCATGCCGCCGCGCGAACGGATCTGCGGATGATACCGCTTTTCCATGGGTGTCACGGTGATTCGTTGGCGAGGGATGACATCCTCTTCGTCAGGCCAGAGCCAGCGCACGCCGAGCTGCTCCTGGATGAAGGAATACACGGCATTCGCGGTGCCGTATTCCTGCTGGATGCCGGTTTTCATCGCCAGACGGCCTTTCGCCTCCATGTGCGCAGGGTTCCAGCGGTCGCGCCCCGCGAGAACGAGGTGCTTTTCGTCAGCAAGGACGAGGGTTTCCTCCGGATGCCGGAAGTCGAGGTCGCTTTGAGGAAACAGCTTCTTCAGCACGGGCTGCATACCGATCCAGATGGCGTGTTCAGGGATTGGCGAGGGCTCACCCTCCGTCACCACCGGCTTCTGCCCACTGATTTTTTCGAGATAACCCGCGAGGACCTGTGCCGCCTCACGCGTGCGCGGCGGAGCATCTTTGAAAACGATGATCGGCACGGGTGGCATGTCCTTGGAGACCAGGACGAGATCAGCAGCAGGCGCCCAGCTTGCAGTGCAGGAGGCTAGGAAGAGGACAAGCAGTGTTTTCACAAACTAGCTGAACGATCCAAGCAAAGCCATGTTGCCTCGCATCGTTGGCAGATTCATGCGCCTTCTGCTTTTCCTCCTCGTCGCAAGCTCATCCTGGGCAGCCCAACCGAACATCCTGTGGCTCGTGGGGGAGAATCTGACGCACGACCTCGGCTGCTACGGAGCGAAGGATGTCCACACGCCGCATCTTGACCGGCTCGCGAGCGAGGGCGTGCGTTACACGCGGACGTTTGCGACAAACCCGGCCTGCGCGCCGAGCCGCAGCGCCTTTTTCACCGGCATGTATCAGACGAGCACGGACACGCAGCACATGCGCTCGCACCGCGACGATGCCTTCCGCCTGCCTGAAGGTGTGCGGCCGGTGACACAGCGACTGCGCGAGGCGGGCTACTTGACCGCGAACATCAAAACGGTGAACGGCGAGACTGTCGGCACCGGCAAACTGGACCTCAACTTTGTCAACGAAGGCCAGATTTACGATGAGCAGTCGGACGACTGGAGCACTCTGAAGGCAAAGCAGCCCTTCTTCGCCGTGGTGAACAGCGTGGAAAACGAATACGACATCTACGACCGGCAGAGCGCGAAGAAGGAACGTGTCGAGTGGGTGGGTGAACGCGAGCATGTGCGGCATGCGAAGCCGGAGAGTGTCAAGCCACCACCCTACTACCCGGATCATCCGGTCGTGCGGGAGGAGTGGGCGCGGTATCTCAACAGCGTGAGCGGCATGGACGTGCGCATTGGCAAGGTGCTGGCGCAGCTCGAAAAGGATGGTTTGGCGGAAAACACGATCGTGATCTTCTTCGGTGACAACGGCAGGCTTGATCCACGGGGCATCCACTGGTGCTACGACAGCGGCCTGCGCGTGCCAATGATCATCCGCTGGCCGCAAAACCCGGCGCACAAGCAGGGCAGTGTCGATGACGGCCTCCACAGCCTCATTGATGTGACGGCGACGACGCTCTCGCTGGCGGGAATCACTCCACCGCTGACGATGCAGGGGCGTGTTTTTCTGGGTGAGCAGAACGCACCGCCTCGCCGGTTTGCCTTTGCGGCACGCGACCGCATTGACGAGACACGGCAACGCATCCGCAGCGTGCATGACGAGCGCTTCCACTATATCCGCACGGTTTCCAGCGGCCCCACCTTTGCCTCGCTGAACCGCTACAAGGAAAAATGCTTTCTCATCATGCCGCTGATGCGACAATTGCATGCCGATGGCAAGCTCACCGGCCCGGCGCGTGAGCTGATGGAGCGCAAAGGCCCCTGCGAGGAGCTTTACGACACGCTGGCTGATACGCATGAAGTCGTGAACCTGGCGGGCTCCGCGAAGACGGAGCATCGAGAGGCCATGGCCCGCCTGCGGGCTGCTTTGGACGCCTGGATGATCGAAACGAACGATCAGGGAGTCGTTCCAGAATCGGAAGAGGTTGTGGCGCCTTTTGCCAAGGAGATGCACGACTGGTTTGGGACACCGGGTTGGGCGAAATAGCAGGGCATCCCTGCCGTTCTGAGTCCCAATGAAGTTCCTGGTCCTCTGGCTGATTCCAGCACTGCTTGCCGCCAATGAAGCCGCAAGCCAGATTGACACCCTGTTGAGCCAGGAGTGGCAGAAGCATGGCCTGAAGCCCAATCCGCCTGCGGATGAGGCGACCTTTGTGCGGCGCATCCACCTGGATCTGATTGGAAGGATTCCGACCCTCGAAGAGACCACGCGATTCCTCAACGACACCAAGGCAGACAAGCGTGCGCAGCTGATCGACCACCTGCTCGCCAGCGAAGGCCATGCCCAGCACATGTTTCATTTCTGGGCAGACCTGCTGCGCATCCAGTCGCGCGCCAACGGCGGACAAGGTGAAATGACCTCCAAGCCCTACCTGGAGCATGTGAAGAGGCGCATCCGCGAAAACATGCCCTACGATGCCTTCGTGCGCGAGCTGCTGACAGCGCAGGGCAAGGTCTGGGACAACCCCGCCATCGGCTACTACATGCGCGACCTTGGGATGCCGCTCGACAACCTGGCCAATACCACGCGTGTCTTCCTGGGAACACGCATCGAATGCGCCCAGTGCCACAATCACCCCTTCGACAAATGGACCCAGATGCAGTTTTACCAGATGGCGGCATTCACGTACCCCCTGGAGACCAATTTCACCGGCGTCTCCGAGCAGGGGCCATTGCTGGCTCTGAAACGCCAGGCTGAAAAGCAGCCCGGCATGCAGGTGGCCACGCGCCACCTGGGAAGGGTGTTTGAAAACCTGGGTGATTTTGTCCGCTACAGCAAGGTCCAGGCACTGCCGCAGCGTGTGTTGAAGCTGCCACATGACTATCCTTACAAGGATGCGAAGCCGCATGACGTGGTTCCTGCCTCCACGATGCTCGGGCAGCCTGCCCGCGGCAGTGATGTGGCGGCCTTCGCGGCCTGGATGACCTCTCCTGAAAATCCACGCTTCACCCGCGTGATCGCCAACAGGCTTTGGAAGAAGGTCTTTGGACTCGGCCTGATCGAACCAGTGGACGAACTGATGGACAGCACCACAGCAACTCACCCGGCACTGATGGAGCATCTGGAAAAGCTCATGAGATCCAGCCACTACGATGTGCGCGCCTTTCTAAGGGTGCTGTTCAACACGCAGGCCTATCAAAATGAGGTGACCACCTCTGAGATCCTTCCTGGAGAAGTTTATCACTTCACGGGTCCGGTGCTGCGACGGATGACGGCGGAGCAGATCTACGACAGCTTTGTCACCCTCATCCATGTAACGCCCGACCTGCCGCGCCGACAGGGCATCGACGCAGAGATGGCCCAAAAACTTGTCTATCGTGGCAAACTGAGCGATGCCCTCGATCTGATGACGCCCCAGGAAATCTTCGAGGGGGCGATGAAAGCCTCCGAAGCCTACGAGCAGGTCTCACAGCGATCGAAGCCGCTCCGCGAGGCCTACACCGCCGCACAGAAGGCCAAGGACAAGCCTCTGATGGAGAAGCTGAACCTTGAAATCCGTTCTGTGGAATTCATCGCCCGCACTGGTATTCATGATCACGTCGTCGTGCCCGCCGTGGCCCGGCTTTACGAAAGGAAGACCGGTCAGCCCGCGCCGCCGCCGATCCCTGTGAAACTGCCAGGCCTGGAGGAGTTGAAGAAGGCGGGCCAGAACCGAGCCTACATCCACGTCCCCGGTTATGACATTGATCAGCGCATCCCGCAGGAAGAGAAGGCGGCTGAGCAGGCACGCGAGGCCGTGTTCCGAAACGAGGCCAGACGCTTCGGAGTCAGCGACATCGAGAACTTCCTCAAATCCCGCCGAGTTCAGGCGCAGGAATGGCCGCGAGCGGCTGACCTGGAATCTCCCGCCCCACGCGGCCACTACCTGCGGGAGTTTGGGCAGAGTGACCGCGACCTCATCGACAATGCCAACTCAGACGCCTCGATGCCGCAGGCCCTGCTGCTGATGAACAGCGAACTTTTCCAGGCCATCCTCAAGCCTTACACCCAGCTTCAGCTGGCACTGGGTCAGGCCAGGAGTCCGGATGAGCAGATCGACCTAGCCTATCGCCTTCTGCTGTGCCGCGCACCCACTTCCCGCGAACGACAGGCCTGGGGCCGTTCCGGACTGGCGAGTGTGGAAGACCTCATCTACGCGCTCATCAACACGCAGCAGTTCATCTTCGTGCGCTGAGGCGGGCATCCGCCTGATTTTTGATTGTCTTCCCTGAGCTTTTCGGGCAGCGATGCAGCGCGTGATTCTTGTTTTAACTGCTGGATTTGGTGATGGCCACAATACCGCCGCGGCGTCCGTGGCGGATGCTTTGCGACGACTGGCTCCGGCAGAAGCAGTGCAGGTCTCGGACCTGGTTTCAGAAGCTCAGCCAAGTCTCGCCGGCGTCTTGAAGTCGCTTTACCAAGTGGCGATCACCCATCTGCCAGGCGCGTGGCGGTTTCTTTACCAGAAACTGGCCACATCGGACCTCGATCCTGGCAAAAATGCCTGGATGCGCCCGCTGCTGAGCCATTTGAGGCGGCAGATCGAACTCCTCCAGCCTAGGCTGATCATCAGCACCTACCCTTTGTATGCCGGGCTGCTGGCCAGTCTGCGGCTGGAAATGGAGGTGCCCAGGCTGGTCACGGTCATCACGGACTCCACCAGCATCCATCCCATCTGGCTCATGGCACCGAGCGACCTTTATTGTGTCTCGGATGTGGAGACGAGGGAGGTCATCGAGAAGATGGGCGTGCCGCCATCCAAGATCCGGGTCACTGGTTTTCCCGTCAGCCTTCAGTTTGTCGAGCCACTGCCGCCCGAAGCCGCTCATGGAGCTCCGGCGAGGATTCTCTACCTTCCCTCCACGCCCGCCGGGCATGTGGCGATGACGTTAGAGTCACTGCGCCCGCTGCTCCAGCAGGGAGTGAAACTCACCCTGCCCGTGGGGAAGCATCGTTCCCGGCTTTTCCATGTGCTTCGTCGCTTTGGCGATTCCCTTCCTCCAGGTGCCATGGAGGTGATTGGGTGGACCACACGCATCCCCGAACTGCTGCGCACGCATGACGTGGTGATCTGCAAGGCTGGCGGAGCCATCCTTCACGAAGTCATGGCGGCACGCACAGCCGCTGTGATTGACTACGTGGTGCCCGGGCAGGAGGAGGGTAATGCGGACTACCTGCTTTCCCGTCGCTGCGCCCTGCGCGCCCACAGCCCCGAAGAGACGGGGAAGGCGGTGACCCAGGTTCTGGCGGACGGTGGCAGGCTGGCGGCTGAGATGCGGGAGAACCTGCTCGCCATCAGCGTGCCGGATGCCGCCCTGCGCGTGGCGCAAGAAGTGCTGGCTTGAACCCCGCAACAGCCGCGTGCCCAGCAGAGGTCACTTCTCCTTTTTCTGGAAGAGGCGCTTGAAGAAGTTGGTCTTGGGCTTCTCTGCCTCAGGCGGCCGCACCGGCGCAACCTCCATCCCTGCGGCGGAGCCTGTCGGCGCATTCGAAACAGGCACCGGAGCAAAACGGGAATCGGGCGAGGTGCCCTGGGGTGGCACGCCGCCGGACGGTGCCGGCTGCTGGGTGAAGTCGATTGGCGCGGGCTTGATGCTCGGCATGCTGGCGACCTTCAAGTTGAGGACCTTGGGTTTTAGGGCCTTCCCGTCCGCGCCGTATTCATGGATCACCTGCTGAAAGACCTCCCCCTGCAGGTTCATCAGGCGGTCTTCCTTGCGCCGTCCCAGCTCATCGTAGAGGCACTCCGCCCGGGCCACGAGGTTGCCGCGGCCGTCATACACATTGCCGCGCAGCGGCTCCCCCTTCTCATTGAGGAGGAAGACCTTCTTCACGGTCAGCACGTTGTCCGCCGTGTAGGTGCTCTCGGTCATCTCGCGGATTTCCGGGTTCGTCAGCGACTCCGTGCGGGACTTGTCCTGATGGTAAATCGTCCGCCCGACGATCCCCTGACCGCTCAGGGCAGGGACAAAGACAAGCCAGCAAAGGCCAAGAAAGGCAGCGCAGGTTTTCATGGTTGGACAAATCATCTTCGACAGAATAGCGACAGCTACGCCTGCCTCCAACACGTTTCTATCCACGCCATGAAGCCCTCCATCTCTCCCCATCCCACGGATGCCGATTGGAATCTGTTTTTGACCGAAGTCATCGGTGAATTCGGCTGCACCACCGGCACCCTGCACCGGCTGGACCCTGCAGACAAGCATCTCAAATTGGTGGCCGCGCAGTCCATCCCTCCGCAACTGATCCCCGTGATCCAGTCCATCCCGGTGGGCAAGGGCATCGCCGGCGCAGCCGCCCAGCGCCAGGAGCCCGTGGAGCTTTGCAACCTGCAGACAGACACCAGCGGAGTGGCCAAGCCCGGCGCCCGCCAGACCAACGTCCAGGGCAGCCTCGCCGTCCCCATGATGGACGGCTCCCGCCTCTGCGGTACCCTTGGCATTGGCAAGATGGAACCTTACGAGTTCAGTGATTCAGAAAAACAACGCCTGCTGACGATCGCCCGGGAGGCTGCGGAAAAGCTTCTTCCGGCGGGTTGATGCGCCGGGCAGTTCTTTGACGGCCGGCGATGAAAAGTCGTGACGCGCTTCCGCGTGTCATGCAGCCTGTTTCAGCCATCATGACCTGCACCCCTCGCTTCCTTGCCTGCTGTTTCACCATGACTGCCTCCGCCACCCAGGCCGCCGGCGGCTTTTACGGTGACCCACCGGACGCCACCCACCCCTGGGCCATCCATGACATGAACCGCCCCCAGCCGCCACGGGTGGAGCCGGGCAGCTTCAGCACGCAGGACAAGCCCGGCATCCCGCCCTCAGATGCCATCATCCTCTTCAGCGGCAAGGCCGAGGAAATCGCCAAGTGGCAGTCCGACAAACCCAGCGGTGAGGCCACGAAGTGGGAGGTCAAGGACGGCGCGCTGCAGTGCGTTCCAGGCAGCGGCTACATCCGCTCCAAGGAGGAGTTTGGCGACTGCCAGCTCCACATCGAATGGGCCGCGCCCAGCAAGGTGGAGGGCGACAGCCAGGGCCGTAGCAACAGCGGGGTGTTTCTCATGGGCCAGGTCGAGGTCCAGGTGCTGGACAACTACAACAACCCCACTTACCCGGACGGCTTCGCCGCCTCCATTTACGGCATCAACCCGCCAATGGCGAACGCTCTGCGCGCTCCCGGCGAATGGCAGACCTACGACATCATTTTCCGCCGCCCGATCTTCAAGGACGGCCAAGAGGTCGATCCAGGCTACATCACCGTCTTTGTGAACGGGGTCTGCGTGCAGGATCACACCCGGCTGGAAGGCGGCGGCGGGCACATGAAGCGCTCCAGCCCCAGACCCTTCCCTGAAAAAGGTCCGCTCAAGCTCCAGGACCACGGCAATCCCGTGCGCTACCGGAACATCTGGTATCGCCCGCTGCCCAAGCGCGCCATTGAGGGCGGTGAAGCCAGCCTGATGAGCTCCGAAGCCACGGCAGCCAAGCGCGCCAGCATCGCCAAAAGCATCCGTGAGGATGCCTCGAAGCTTCAGGGCGAGGCCAGAATGTACCGCCTGCTGGAATCCCTCTGCTATGCCGAGGATGCCAGCGCCCGGAACGAAGGTGAAAAGCTCGCAGCAGACTTCATCGCCAGCCTCCGCAGCACGCCGGCGGAAAAATTGGAGGCCC
Organism: uncultured Prosthecobacter sp.; assembly: GCA_937941745.1. GTDB lineage: Bacteria > Verrucomicrobiota > Verrucomicrobiia > Verrucomicrobiales > Verrucomicrobiaceae > Prosthecobacter. The sequence continues at coordinate 11,009 of CALDGV010000591.1, forward strand.
GCAAAGGCGAAGGAATGCAGTTTCAGAAAGCCCTGAACTACCTGGTGAAGTTCAAGCTGCTGCCTGCGGACTTCCCCGCCAGACAGCAGATCGACCAGCTTGTGAAGGAACGCGGCTGGGACTCGAAGAAGTAGGCATCTGAATCCGGCTTGGACATCCGACATGCCTCAAGGTAGCCTGGAGGCATGTCTGTCCGACCCACGCTTCCGTTTCCCGAACCCGGGAAGCTCCGCCTGAACCCGGTGAAGATCCTCTTCGGGGTCATCGCCGTCGTCGCCGCCCTGGGCTTGTTTTCCTGCTTCTACCAGGTTCCCATCAACTCCGAGGCCATTGTTCAGCGCTTCGGCAAGTTTCAGGACATCACGCAGCCCGGACTGCACTTCAAGCTGCCCTGGGGAATCGACCAGGTGACCTTGGTGGAGACCAAGCGCCAGTTGAAGCTGGAGTTCGGCTACGGCTCCGCAGGCGCCACCAACCACTTCCAGTTCAACCCCGATGACGAGGAGATGGAAATGGAAAAGAACATGGTCACGGGCGACCTGAACGCCGCCGTAGTGGAGTGGGTGGTGCAGTTCCACATCTCGGATGCCCGCGCCTTTGTCTTCAACTTCCTGGAGCCTCAGGCCACCCTCCGGGACCTTTCGGAATCCGTCATGCGCGAGGTCGTCGGAGACCGCACGATTGACGAGGTCCTGACCATCGGCCGCCAGGAGATGGAGGTGAAGGCGCTGGAGCGGCTGCAGCAGATCGCCAGCACGCTGAACATGGGCGTCCACATCGACCAGGTGCAGCTCGGGAACGTGAATCCACCGCTGCAGGTCAAGGACAGCTTCGATGAGGTGAACCGGGCCCAGCAGCAGCGTGAGGCCGCCATCAATGCCGCCAACGGCGAATACAACCGCGTGATCCCCGAAGCCAGAGGCAAGGCGGAGCAGAGCGTGAGCCAGGCCGAAGGTTATGCCACCGAACGCACGAACCGCGCTGAAGGGGATGCCACCCGGTTCATCGCTCTGCTGACCGAATATCAGAAGGCGCCCGAAGTCACCCGCAAGCGCATCTACCTCGAAACCCTCAGCGAACTGCTGCCCACGGTGCCCGGCAAGGTCATCGTGGACGACCAGGTGCCTCAGTTCCTGCCGCTGATGCAGTTGAAGCAGTCCGGCACCCCGTCCAACGCAGCCCAACCCCCTTCCCGCAACGCCCGATGAAACCCGGACTCTCCCTTCTCATCCTCATCGTCGGCTTCAGCCTCTACGTGCTCGGAAGCGCCAGCTTCTACACCGTGGGAGAGACTGAGCAGGTCATCATCACCCAGTTCGGCAAGCCCGTGGGGGAGACCATCAAGGAGGCTGGCCTGCACGTGAAGCTGCCCTTCATCCAGCACGTGAACCGCTTCGACAAGCGCATCCTCGAATGGGATGGCGCACCGGTGAACATGCCCACGCGGGACAAGCTCTACATCGTCGTGGACAGCTTCGCCCGCTGGCGCATCAGCGACCCCAGAGTGTTCTTTGAAAACCTGCGCGATGAGCGCGGCGCAGAATCCAGGCTGAATGACATCCTCGGCAGCGAAACCCGCAACGTGATCGCCCGGCATGACTTCATCGAAGCCATCCGCTCCTCCAAGGAGCGCAAGGTCGCCCGTGAGGTGACGGCAGGAGCCTCGATCGCCGATTCGCGCATCGGCACCATGCCCGCCATCACCAAGGGCCGCAGCGAGCTGGAGAAGGAGATCTTCACCAACGCCGCCCCCAAGGTGAAAAGCTTCGGCATCGAGCTCATGGACCTGCGCTTCAAGCGCATCAACTACACTCCGGCGGTCAGCCAGACCATCTACCAGCGCATGGTCAGCGAGCGCACCCAGATCGCCGAACGGTTCAAGTCCGAAGGTGCAGGGGAAGCCGCCAAGATCCTCGGCCAGCGGGAGCGGGAGCTGAAGGAGATTGAGTCCGATGCCTATCGAAAAGTCCAGGAGATCGAGGGTGCGGCTGATGCCAAGGCCACGGAGATCTATGCCAAGGCCTACAATCAGAGTCCGGAGGCGGCGGAGCTCTTTGAGTTCCTCAAGACCATGGAGGCCTACAAGGCCATCATCACACCCGACACCAGCCTGATCCTCAGCACGGACAGCCGCTTTCTGCGCTACCTGAAGTCCGCCGATGAAGCCGGAGCCTCCCCATCAGCGCCTTCCGCCACCTTGAAGGATCCGCTGCAAGGCCTGCCGACGCTGATGGATGTGCTGAAGAAGCCCTGAGCGGCCGCTTACCGCTTCGCAGGCTCCGCATTCCAGACCTTGAGGTCGTCGAAGCTGCCGGTCTTGCCCGCCACGCCGAGTTCAATCTTGGACTTCGTGGCGTGGGCGATGCCGGAGGACTTGAGGTAGCCCATCGGCTTGCCGTCGATGCTCACACGCATTTCATCACCTGCCGTCTCCACCACCAGCGTGTACCATTTGCCGGCCTCCAGCTTGGCTGGAAAGGTCGCCTGACGGCCCACCAGCAGCTTTGCCACCTCGGCCTTTTTCGCCGGGTCCTTCTTCATGGCATAGATGTCGTTGCGCATGTTGCCGTCCTTCTCGTCGATCACCGTCACACCATTCAGGCGCACCTGGGCGCGGCAGATGTGGCCGTAGTGGCAGCCGGTGAACTTCCGGTCGTCGAACTCCACATCGATCATCGTGGCGCCTTCAAACTTGATCCGGCATTCCACGATGCTGTCACGGGTGGGAATCTCCAGGCCGTGAACAGCGGCGTGGGCTTTGACGATGCTTTTGCCATCCTTGGAGGGCATGTCCTTGTCCCTCGTCTGGATGCCTTTGAGCTCGCCATTTTCAAAGACGAAGGTGTCCACCACACGGTGCCATTCCTTGGGCCTCGCCGACCCCTCGAAATCATCGGAGAACAGCAACTCCTTTTTCACGGCGACCGGCTTCGAGGGGATCTTGGGCAGGCGCGGTGTGTCAGCAGCCTGGGCGAGGGTGGCGAGGGCGAAGGCGGGGAGGAGATGACGGAGCTTCATGAGGGTGTTAGCAAACGAATGCCCTTCTGCCATCCTTCGAGGATTTGCCAGCCTGCACTTTCCCCTACCCGCCGTGCCGGGGCTCTGCTACAAAGCCGCTCTTTACACGCATGACACGCATCCGGGGGTTGATCGCTGCGCTCTGGCTGCTGGCCTTCTGGCTGGCGGCGGCGCTGGTCGTGGCACCCCGGATCGAACGTGACCTCACCGCCGCAGCCAAGGCTGCCACCCAGGATCTTCCCACAGGTTACACAGAGGCAGAGATCCGTTTCGACGGGCAGCAGGCACACCTGAGCGGCAGGGTGCGCTGGGATTCCCAGCGGCAGCAGATTCAATCGGTGCTGAAAGATCAAATCCGCCTTCCCGGCTGGCTGGGCGCTGACTGGAACCCCGTCAGCCAGGTGCACGATGGGATGGAGCTCAGCCCCTACCCTCCTGGCTGGCTGATGATTGCCGCCCATGGCCCGCGAGGGCTGCTGCTCGGCACGGCGGGGACGGATTTTGAGGCACGAGACCTGGCCGTCCAGATCGGCGGGCGCTGGAGTGAAAACGGCGGCTACCTCGACAACCGCCTCCAGGCCGACCCAGCCCGCCATGACGAAGCCGCCGAGGTGCGCGCCACGCTGGCCAGAATCCCCCTGCCACGCCAGAATGGCGGAGGTGACAGCGCCCAGATCCAGGTGGCCCGTATCGGCGGCGACTGGCAGCGCCTTGTTCCCGAAGCCAAGGATGACCATCTGCAGAAGCAGGTCGAAGCACTGGGGCTGCGCTCCATCGACTGGGAAAAGGCCGTGCTCCCAGCCATACAGAACGTCCGCCGCTACCAGGAGGATCAGAGGGCCCTCGCCGCAGAAGCTGAGCGCCAGTCCAAGCTGCCGCCCCCGCATCTTCTGGTGGCCTGCCGTGACAAGCGCCTGCTGATCCGGGGGGAGGTGGCCACGCTCTCTCTAAAGCGGGAGCTGCTGAACAGCTTCATCGACACCCTGCCGGAATGGCGTGTGCTCGATGACGTGCGCGTGAACCCTCAGCGCCGGGCTCGGGCAGACTTCGGCCCCATCACCGCCGCCCTGCTGCCGCCCGAAAATCCGAAAGACCCGAAGACCGCCGGAAAATCGCTCTTCATCGGTTTTCCTGGCAGCGCCTGGCAGGAGCTGGACGTGCTCGCTGGCAGTGACACCCAGCCCTGGAAGGAAGTGCTGCCCAAGGATCTGCCTCCGGCCCTGCTGAACGACGACAGCCGCATGGTGCTGGAATGGCTCCAGGGCAGCGCCAAAGGCATCCCGAAGCTGCCCGTGCGCCTCCAGCCCAGCTTCCTCACACTCACGCTCACGCCTGAAAAAGTCATCCTGGCAGGACAGGTGGCCGAGGAATCCAGCCGCACGCAGATTCTGGAGGCTGCCCGGCAGAAGTATGCTGGTCGTGCCCTCGTCCTCGCCGAAGGCCTGCTGGCCCGCGGCACCTGCGAACCCGCCAGCGACCTCGAGCAGACACTGCGCAGCCTCCCCGCTCTTCCGGAGCCTGGCACGCCCGGCCTGCTGGCCTTTGCCCGGCCAGGGCAGGTCTGGAAAAGCCTGCCTGCTGCGGAAAAGCTGGCCCAGCCTGGCGCAGTGGCCGCCAGCGGCCTTCTGCCACAGGAATTCCCGGCCGCGATGGCGGAAGACACTTTTCTCGAAGGCTTCGATCACCTCCGTCATCACTGGAAAAGCCTTGCCGAAGGTGCCAGGAAGGAGGCCGCGCCCTGACCGACCATGGAAGGCTTCCTCTGGCTCATCACTCAAATGGCACTGCTGCTGACCTCGGCAGCCGTGGTCTTTTTCTGGCTGGGCTGGCGCTGGCGCGCCCAGGATGCCCGGAAGGTTGAAAAAGCCCTCCAGGACCGGATTGACGCCGAATCGAAGACCGTGCAGGCCGCGCTGGAGGAGCGGGATGAGGCCCGGCAGAAGGCCGAAAGCCAGCTCTTGACCGAGACCCGGCTCAAAGCCGACCTCCAGGAGGCCAACGACCATCGCCGCAACCTCGAACGCGAACTCATCCGCGTGCATGACGACCTCAAAAACGCCCAGCGGGATGCCCGGCAGGCGGGGGAAGACCTTGCCAGCGCCCAGGCTGCCCTAGCCCCCTTGCAGGACGAGGTCACGAAACTGCAGCAGGAGCTGCAAGCCCTGCACAAAAAGCTCGCCCGTCTGGAAGAAGAGGCTGCGGCACGCCCAGCGGCCCCACCTACCGAGAGTCCGGAAGCGCCTGCCATTGAGGTTCCTGCCACCCAGGAGGCCAAGCCGAAGCGGACCACCAAGCCCAAGGAAGCCAAGAAGCCAGCCGCTCCGCGGGCTGCCAGGGCCGCCAAAACCTTCGATGATCCCCAGGCCACCCTGGCTCGTCTGGAAGCTGACATCACCTCCAGGCGCCTGCTTCTCCAGAACCTCAGCCAGGAGCGGGATGACTGGCAGCGCCGCGTGGCCAGCCTGCGGGAGAAAGGCAAGGACCCCACGGGCCTGAACCTCGCGCAGAAGAGTCTGGCCAGGGCGGAAAAGGAAGTCACCGAGGCCAGTCAGGCCATCACCCACCTGGAGCATCAGCAGACCTCCCTCCGCCGCAGCCTGGAGCAGGCCACGAGCATCACCCAGGACGATGACCTGACGCAGATCAAGGGCATCAAGTCCGTGCTGCGCGACCACTTGCACGCCTTCGGCATCCGCAGTTTCCAGCAGATCGCCGCCTGGACGGACGACGATGTCGAGGCCTTCAGCGAGCTGCTCGCCTTCAAGGACCGGGCCAAGCGTGACGAATGGGTCCGCCAGGCCCGCGAACTGCTGGCCAAGGCCTGACGGCGCTGCGACAAATCAGCCGCTGCCCGTTCGTTTGGTGTGCTGATGCTTCGTTGTTCCGCCCTGCTTCTCTTAACCACCGCCGCCGGCGCGGTGGACTACTCCCGCGACATCCAGCCGCTGCTGGCTGAGCACTGCCTGGAGTGCCACGGCCCCGATGACAGCAAGGGCGGGCTCGTTCTGACCTCGTTCGAAGGCGCGGCCAAGGAGCTGGAAAGCGGCGCACGAGGCATCATCCCGGGCAATCCGGACGCCAGCGAGGTCATCGCCCGCATCACGACCAGCGACCTTGAGGACCGCATGCCGCCAAAGGCCAAAAAACCGCTCAAGGCGCATGAGATCGAGCTGCTGAAAAGCTGGGTCAAGGAAGGCGCGAAGTTCCAGGGGCATTGGGCCTACCAGCCCGTGGTGCAGCCCAAGGTGCCGGCAGGCATTCATCCCATCGACCACTTCGTCCGCACCCGGCTGGCTGAAAAGAAAATCGAGCCTTCTCCAGAGGCCGACCGGCACACGCTGATCAAGCGGGTGCACTACGACCTGCTCGGCCTGCCTCCAACAACGGAGCAGGTGGACGCCTTCCTCGCAGACCGATCCCCCAAGGCCTACGAAGCGATGGTGGACCGCGCCCTCGCCAGCCCGCACTACGGCGAACGCTGGGGCCGGCACTGGCTCGATGCGGCACGCTATGCGGACTCCGACGGTTATGAAAAGGACCGTGCCCGGCCGGATGCCTGGCGCTACCGCGACTGGGTGATCCGTGCGGTGAACGATGACCTGCCATTCGACCAGTTCACCATCGAGCAGATCGCAGGCGACCTGCTGCCTGAAGCCACGCCCGAGCAGGTCGTGGCCACCGCCTTTCACCGCCAGACTCTCACAAACACCGAAGGCGGCACGGACCAGGAGCAGTTCCGCATCGAGGCGGTCATGGACCGCACTGAAACCACGGGCACCGTCTGGCTCGGCCTCACGGTCGGCTGCGCCCGCTGCCATACCCACAAGTATGACCAGATCACCCAGAAGGAGTACTACCAGCTCTTCGCCTACTACAACAATGGCGACGAGGTGACTAAGCAGGTGCCCACCTCGCCCGAAGCCTGGAACGCCTATGAGAAGGCCAACGGCGCAGCCGCGAAAAAGCTGGTGCCCCTGCAACGGCAGCTCGATGCCGCCAAGGCTGCGCTGCCCTCCAAGCTGCCGGAATGGGAAAAGGGCGTGCAGGCCCGGCTGGCGGAGGCGCGCAGGCTGAGCGCCAAGGCTGACTTCCAGCCGCTGGACATCTTGAAGGTTGAAGCCCGCTCCAAAACCGCCTTCACGAAGCTGGCCGACGGCTCGCAGCTCGCCTCTGGCAATGCGCCGAAGACAGACCGCTACACCGTGGAACTCGCCCCGCTGGCCAAGCCGCTCGTCGCACTGCAACTGGAGGTTCTGCCTGATCCAGCACTGCCAGCCAAAGGTCCGGGCCGCAGCAAGAACGGCAACTTTGTCCTTAGTGAACTCCGCCTGCTGCGCGGAGCAAACGCCGCGCAGGCGGTTGAGGTGCCGCTGCATTCGGCCAGGGCGGATCATGAGCAGAAAGGCTTCACCGCCGCCGCCACACAGGACGGCCAGGGATCCACAGGCTGGGCCGTGAGCGGCCGGGTGGGCCGGGCGCATCAGCTCACGCTGCAGCTTGTCGAACCGCTGAAAGCCGGAGAGAAGCTCTTCGTCAGGCTTGACCAGGATTACCAGAAGTCCACCGAGCACACGCTGGGCCGCTTCCGCCTCCTCGGCAGCAGCGCCGTCACGGAGGAAAGCATCGCCCCGGCGGAGGTCGTGAAAATCCTCGGCGAGGAACCCAAACGCCGGAATCCCGTCGTGATCAAACCGCTGTGGGACTGGCTGGAAAAGGTGGATCCCGAGGTCGCCGCGGCCTCGAAGGCGCTCGAGGCCGCCAAGGCCAGCCTGCCGAAGCCGCCGCTCATGGACGCACGCGTCATCGCCCAGCGCACGGCGAATGCCCGCAGCACGCATCTGCTGCACCGTGGGGACTTCCTCCAGCCGGCCGATGAGGTGCAGCCTGGCACCCTGGCCGTGCTGCCCAAGGTGAAGGGCACCTCGCGGCTCGACTTCGCCCGCTGGCTGGTGAGCCCCGAAAACCCGCTCACGCCCCGCGTCACCGTGAACCACATCTGGGGCAAGCTCTTTGGCGAAGGGCTCGTCAGCACCGCCGCTGACTTCGGCGTGCGCGGCGCCAAGCCCACGCATCCTGAACTGCTCGACTACCTGGCCGCCGAATTCATCAAGCAGGGTTGGAGCCGGAAAAAACTGCTGCGCCTCATCCTCACCTCCGCCACCTACCGGCAGGAGTCCCGGCACCGGCCCGAAATGCTCGAGATCGACCCGAAGAACGAACTGCTCTGGCGGCAGAACCGCCTGCGGGTGGAGGGTGAAATCGTGCGCGACCTCACCCTGGCTGCCAGCGGCCTGCTCAGCCCGAAGATCGGCGGCGAAAGCGTCTTCCCGCCCATGCCGGCGGACATCGCGGCGCTCAGCTATGCGGGGAACTTTTCCTGGAAGACCAGCGCTGGTCCGGATCGCTACCGCCGCGGCCTGTACACCTTCTTCAAGCGCACGGCACCGCACCCCGACCTCACCACCTTCGACTGCCCGGATGCGAACCTGACCAACGTCAAGCGCACCGTCTCCAACACACCGCTGCAGGCTCTGACCACGCTGAATGCCGAAGCCTTCGCCGAGGCGGCGCAGTCCCTGGCCAGACGGGTGCTCACCACCACGGCCAGCGACGACAGCCGCCTCGCCCAGGCCTTCCGCCTCTGCCTCACGCGTCCAGCTTCGGAAAAGGAGCTTCAGTCCCTGCGCCACCTGCTGGAAACCTCCCGCAGCTACTACCGGGACCACGCCGACGAAGCCCGCGCCGCCACCGGCCCTCATGCGGTGAAGGAAGTTCCTGCCGCTGAAAATGCCGCCTGGGTGGCCGTGACCCGCATCGTGCTGAACATGGACGAATTCATCACGCGCGAGTAGGGCGCAAAAAAGGGATGGCCTGGTCAGCGGCCATCCCATTCAGGAACGAAGCCTCAGGTCGGCATCATTTCACCGGCCCCGTGCTCATCAGGTAGCGGAAGAGATGCACGACGTTCTCCTCACCGAGGGCGGCGAGCAGGCCTTCAGGCATGAGCGAGACCGGGAGCTGCTGCTGCTCCTGGATCTGCGACTTCTCGACGGTGAGCTTTTCCGCCGGCGTCTGGATCGTCAGGGCCTTCTCCGTCTGCTGCGGGATCACGCCGGTGACGGTGCGGCCATCCTTGAGCTTGAAGACGCTCATGCGGTAGTCGGCCGGCACGATGGCGCTGGGGTCGAGGATGTTTTCCAGCAGGTAGGTCAGCTTGTGCCGGTCGCCTCCGGTGAGGTCGGGGCCGAGCTGTCCACCTTCACCGTAGAGCTTGTGGCAGGCTCCGCAGACAGCGGTGAAGAGCTTTTTGCCCTTCGCGGCATCGCCTTGGGCCAGTCGGGCTTCGGTGAGCTTCTTCATCCAGTCCGCCAGCTCGGCTTTTTTGGCTTCCGGGGTGTCGCGCAGCTCTCCCCAGACCGCCGTCAGCTTGGCGGTGAGGTCCGCATCGTTCAGGCTGCGGATGGCGCGGGCCTGATAGGGCGTGATGAGCGCCTTCGGCACCTGGCCGGACTTCACCGCATCCAGCAGGGCATGGGCAAAGGCGGGGCGTGAGACCAGCGTGGCCACGGTGGCGGCCTGCTGCTCCTCACTGCGCTGTGGCCAGGGGCTGAGCAGCGTCTTCGGGATGCCAGGGTCATCGTAAGCGGCGAGCGCACGGCGGGCGACCGTGGCCAGCACCTTGTCGTTCACCAAACTGCGCACGACCTTGAACAACTCCGGGCTGGTGCTGCGCGTGAGGCTGGCAAAGGCGTTCTGACGAGCATTCGCATCGCCTTCCGTGTCCTTCACAAGGGCAATCAGTTCCTCGGCCGCACGGCCGCTGCCGAAGACAAGCGAGAGCTTCTGCAGCAACGCCGCATCGGAGGTCTTGGCGGATGAGGCAAATGCCTCCCAGCCCTTGGGTTTCGGGGCCTTGCTCATGCCTTCGAGGCCTGCGGCAATGCCGGCGAGCACATCAGCACGCACGTTGTCGTCCTTCGTCATCAGCGCCACCAGCGCATCGACGGCGGCGGGATGCTTCTCGATGTCTTCCGCGATCCTCCGCGCCACCAAACGGCGCACCGTGGGGATCTTTGCGCTGGCGATCAGCTCCACGCCCTTCATCGGCTCCGCCGCGACGGCGGGCTCGATGCCATACCAGATCATCAGCGGCTGCTGGCGGTCATTCGCGTCCTCCTCACGCTGGGCAAGCACGGTGGCGATGGGCCAGCGCTCCTTGAGTTCCAGGCGTTGCAGGTCAGAAGCAGCGTGCAGCCTTTCCAGGCCGTTGCTGCTTTGGGCATCCTGAAGAGGACGCATCGTCCTCGGCTTCGGCCCGGTGCCTCCTTCATAAGCCTTTTGCAGCTCCATCCGGGCCCACCAGTTGTTCTGCTCCTGCGGAACCTTTTTCCCGGCTTCATAAACGATCTTGTAAATGCGCCCGCTCGTCCGGTGAACGCCGTCGTTGTCGTGGCACTCGCCAGAGTCGGACCAGTCGGCGACAAAGACGTTGCCGTCGGGGCCGGTGATCAGGTCGATGCCGCGGAACCAGGTGTCCTGGGCCTGCA
>CALDGV010000592.1 GCA_937941745.1 uncultured Prosthecobacter sp.
CGAGTGCCTTCTTGAACCAGCAGCTGGATAAGCCATCGAGCGAGCGAACCGTGCTACTATTCATGCTCGGAATTCTTGTGATGGGTGCAGTCTTATTTGCGGGCTGTTGCGTGGCAGTATCCAAGATTTAGCTTCGCCGCTGATCTGGATGCAGGTGTTTCATTCCTTCTTTGCGGCATTCGTCTTGGGGGCCAGCCTTTGGCTCGGCTATGCGCGCAGCTCTGCCACGGCAGTGGCGTTTTTTGGTATTGGCGGACTGCTTTTGTCAGTAGCCGTCTTTTTCCTGGGCTGTGCGATTGCCGTGGGAGGCGCGTATTGACTGCCCCCGCCGGACCCGCTTTTTCACTGTTTTGGTTCAGCTGCGATCAGCCTGCCTGATGGGCTGCCGCCGCTTCAAGGTTCCTGGTGAGCGTTTGGGTTCATGGTCGCGTCTTGGGTGTTGGTCGTGACTTTTTGCTTTGCCGGCTGTGTGCGGTCTCTGCTTTGATGATTCGAGATGCTTGTTCCAGCCGCCTTTTCCGTCAGCAGCACGCTGAAGCACACGACCTCACGCTGTCCGGTGTGTTATGCGGCTTGTCCGGCGATCGTGGAGCGGCGCGGGCGGCAGGTTTTTCTTCGCCGGACCTGTGGGGCGCATGGCGAGCATACAGCCTGCATCGCCAGTGATTCGCGCTTTTATTGGCTGGCCCAGGGGAAGGACGACAACCGCTGCTGTGCGGGCGGGGCCTGCTGCACGGCGGAGGGACAGGCGGCGGGCACCCTGGGGAAAAACGCTGCCGGGCGTGGGCGGGAACCCATCGAGGTGCTCTCCACCTGCCTCGCACTCATCGAGATCGTGAACTCCTGCAATCTCGCCTGCCCCACCTGCTACGCGGACTCGCCTGTGGGCACCGGGTCAAAACTGGATGCTGTCCCGCTGGCGGATATCCAGCAGCGTGTGGACGGCGTGATCTCGCGGAAGGGCAAGATCGAGATCCTCCAGCTTTCCGGCGGTGAGCCCACCCTGCATCCCCATCTCATCGAGCTCTGCCATTGGACAAAGGCGCATCCAAAGATCGACTTCCTGCTGCTGAACACGAACGGCGTCCGTTTCGCCAAAGAGCCTCAGCTTTGCCAGGAGCTCGGCGAAGTCTTCCGCACGGGCGGGCTCCAGGTTTATCTGCAGTTCGACGGCCTCCAGCCTGCAGGTCATGAGCGTCTTCGCGGTGGCGACCTGCGTGAGCTGAAGCAGCAGGCGCTGCGAAACCTTGCCGCCGCAGGCATTCCGGTGACTCTGGCATTGACCGTCACGCATGAAAACCTGCCGCACCTTGGCGAAACGATCCGCTTTGGCCTCGCCGATGCCAACATCCATGGCATCACCTTCCAGCCGGAGTTTCTCAGCGGCCGCAGCACACATACGGAGGTCTGTCCACAGCGCCTGAACACGGCCGACATCCTGCTGGCCGCCGTGGATCAATGCACTGGGCAGCTGCGGTTCGAGGACTTCACTCCCTTGCCCTGCGGTGATCCGAACTGCGCCACCATTGGCTATCTCATCCGCCAGGGTGAAAAAGTCTGGCCCATCAGTGACTTTCTCGACTTCACCAAGCTTCAAGGGTTCCTTCAGGACAAGGTCCACTACACGCTGGAGGATCTGGCACGCTGCGGCTGTGAAAACGAGCCGCTGGGCGAGCTGCTGCATACCTTGGAACGCACACGGAGCATGGCCTTCCGCCTCATGGTGAAGCCCTTCATGGATGCCTGGACCTGGGACGAAGACCGCATCGACCGCTGCTGCACCCATGTCATCCGCCCGGATGGAAAATTGGACTCTTTTTGCCGCTATTACTCCGGTTTCCCGGATGCACGCACCCTTTCGTGACCTCTCCCAGCCATCAGTTTCTTCCTGCCGGTCCCGGTTACGGCCTCATGATGGGGGCAGCGATCTTCTTCGGGGCCATCTACTGGTATCAGCGGGTGAAGGGGAATCCGGATCTGCTGTTGATCTACATCGGTGCCCTGTGTGGTGCCTTTCTTGGGGCAAAGCTGGCCTATCTGCTGGCAGAAGGGTGGCTGGACATCGGCCGGCCGGACCTCTGGCTGCGCTGGGCTACGGGGAAGTCGGTGCTCGGTGGCCTGCTTGGCGGCTATGCTGGTGTGGAGTGGACGAAGCGACTCGTTGGTCATCGGAAAAGCACAGGGGATGCCTTTGCGCTGGTGTTGCCTGTGAGCCTCTTCGTGGGGCGAATGGGCTGTTTTCTTCATGGCTGCTGTTTGGGCAGGCCGATGGCCACAGGAGTCTTCAGCCGCCCAGATGCCTCCGGTCTGTTGCGCTGGCCTGCTCCGCAGGTGGAGGCTGCGTTTCAGGTGCTGATTTTTGTGATCCTCCTGACGTTGCATCGCCGGGGATGGCTGCGTGACCGGCTTTTTTTCCTGTTCCTGGTCAGTTACGGCCTCTTTCGCTTCGTTCACGAGTTCCTGAGGTATACCCCGAAGCCTTTTCTGGGTTTTAGCGGCTATCAGTTCCTGGCTCTAGGGACAGCCTTGCTTGGGGCGTGGATGCTCAGGAGGAGGAGCCAATCCCGATTGTGGGCGGGCGAATGATCCGGACAGGTTTTTTGTCCGGTTTCCGCCGGAATGCGGGTATTTTTTGAATGCCATGACCTCCCACGAGACGCGCGCCGCCCAGATTTTCCTCAGCCATCACGATTTCGTGAAGGGGGTGGCTTTGAAGCATGCTCCCTGGCCTGGGTTGATGGAGGACATCGCGCAGCAGGTGTTTCTGGAGTTCATTGGCAAGGAGGAGCGCTGGGATCTGGAACGGGATCTGCGGCCGCTCCTGGCGACGATGACGCGGCATGTGGCGATGCGGCTCTGGCGTGAACGCACCCGGGAGAAGCCGGAGGTGGTGCAAAAGCTGGCGGAGCACATCCGCCAGCTCGCGGAGGAGCAGGAGGCCCCGCCGCGCTACGAGGAGGAGATCGGCCTGCTGCGCGAGTGCCTGCAAAAGCTGCCGGAAAAGAGCCGCGAACTGGTTCAGCTCTATTACTACCACGACGTCGGCACGCCGCAGATCGCCGGACAGCTCGATATGAAGGCGGACACCGTCTGCCGCGCCCTTTCCCGCGTGCGCGACAAGCTGCGCGAGTGCATCCAGCGCCAGATTCAGAAAGGAGGTCTGTCCCATGCCTGAGCACTCTCATGATCCTGAGGTGCTGATTCAGCACTATCTCGAAGACCGGCTCACGGAAGCGGAAGCTGCGGCGCTGCTGGCCCTGCTGGAGCAGGATCGCTCCCTGGCGCTGCGGCTGACGGAGCAGCTGCAGCTGGATGCCATGCTGCGTGAGGTGACCGCAGGAGCCGCCGCACCTGCTTTTCCTGCCCTGCCATCGAAACCTGAGATCAAGCGCACTCGCTGGCTGCCGGTGGTGACGGCGGCTGCTCTGGCTGCATGCGCGACTCTGGCGGCGACCTGGTGGATCCGACTTCCGGAAGATGCTGAGGCGACGACGAACGCGGTGGCCGTGCTGATGCGGGAGGTGAACGCAGAATGGGAAGGCCGCACGCCACAAAATGGCATGCCGTTGACCCCTGGAACCTTGAAGTTGAGGCGCGGCTTGGCTCAGATCGAGTTTTACCAGGGGGCGCGCGTCACTCTGGAAGGCCCGGCAAATTTTGAGCTGGTTTCCGCCAGCGAGGTGCGCTGCACGAGTGGCAAGCTCAGCGCGCACGTGCCGCCCCAGGCGCGAGGGTTTCGCGTTGAGACCCCGAAGGGCACCGTGGTGGACCTGGGCACGGATTTTGGGCTCGATCTGACCTCGCCCGAGCCACAGGTGCATGTCTTCAAAGGCGAGGTGGAGCTGCATCCGGACGGCTCCTCCATGCAGCCGCTGAAGGAAGGTGAGGCGATGCTGCTGGCGGATACCGCGAAGCGCCTTCTGGCTGATCAGGCAGCTTTTGCCTCCCTCGGAAACCTGGACGAGCGCACGGCGGAATCCCAGCGTGTGGCCTTTGAGCATTGGCTGCAGGGTGGCGCTGCCTGGAATGACGATGCGGGGCTGCTGGTGCGGCTGGATTTTCAGGATGCCAGCCACACGCGTGCGCTGCGCAATCAGGCGCTTCATGCTGCCAGCGTGCCAGCGGGCAGCATCGTGGGCTGCCAGTGGACCGAGGGCCGATGGCCGGGCAAGCGGGCGCTGGAGTTCAGGAACGTGAGTGACCGCGTGCGCCTGAGCATACCCGGTGAACATGATGCGCTGACGCTCAGCGCCTGGTTGCGTGTCGATGGCCTCGACCGGGCCTACAATTCGCTCTTCATGGTGGAAGGCTATGAGAATGGTGCGGTGCACTGGCAGATCACCCGCGACGGAAAGCTGCGGCTGGGGCTGGCAGGCCGGATGGGCCTCGCCTCCAGAGATCATGACACCCCGGCGATCATCACGCCGGAGCGTTTCGGGCAGTGGATGCATCTGGCGACCTGCGTGGACCCGGCGGCCCGGGAAGTGCGCCACTACCTGAATGGCAAGCTGGTGGCGCGTGTGCCACGTCCTTCGCAGTTTGCGCTGAGGATGCCGATGGCGGAACTGGGGAACTGGAACAACGGCGGGCATTCCGGCGCGTCGGCGATCCGTCATTTCAGCGGACTCATGGATGAGTTCATGCTGTTCCGCCGTGCGCTGAGCGCCGAGGAAGTGGCGCGCCTGGCGCACTGAATGATGCATCGGAAGGCAGCAAAGGATTGCGTGAGCGGCGTGACGGTGTTTTGCTGGTCCCCATGAAACCCCTTCTTCTGTGGAGCGCCTGCCTTTCTGTTGTCCTCGGCCTTGCATCCTGCCATTCGATGGTGCGCAGGGCGGTGGACCTTAGTGCCTACAAGACCTTCCAGGTGCAGCCGCAGTCCGGTGACAGCCTGGGCATGGCAGGCATCCTTGCAGACCGCATGACGGCGGTGGGGATTGACTGCAAGGCGGGTGGCCAGACCAAGGCCGATGCCCTCGTCCGCTATTCCACAGAAGCTCTGCCAGGCAGGGCTGACCGAATTCAAAAGCTCGTGATCGAGATCGTGGATGCCCGCACGGGCAAGCGTGTCACCTCCAGCCGGAGCGATCAGGAGGCTTCGCTCATGCCTGAGTCGAATGTCAGCATGGCCGACCTCGCGATCCGCAGCCTGCTGGCGGCTACGCCGGGGCCCAGTGGGCGCCCGCGTGGTTCGTTGATGGAACGCGAGACGCTGTTCTGATCAGCCTCAGCTCAGTACGGCCTACAGGTCATCGGCTGACACCACCAGAATCACCAGCTTCCTGCCCTCAGCGGCTGTCTTCAAGGCAGTGACGTCTGTTGTGAGCTGTTCTGCCACCGGTCTGCCCAGCAGAATGGCGAGCTGCATCGAAAAGCCGGCTGACTGCCTTGTGCCATCCGCATTTCCGAAGCTGGCCTCAGGCTGCTCAAAGACCTCCAGCAGCGCATCGCCTGCAATCAGCACTGGGGAGCGGCTGTCTTGAGGCAGGCCGCGGATCGAGATCAGCTGCTCATGCTCAGCCGGGAAAAGGAAGTCCGAGCCTTGCGGCAGAAGGTCGCGCGCCAGGTCTCCCGCCTCGCTGCGCTCCAGGATGGTGGCGTTGATCACAGGGGTCTCGGCCACATAGAGCTGGGGGTGTTTTTCCCGGATGCGGCGTGCCACGGCTCCGGCCACCTCCTTCATGGTCTCAAAGGTCCAGTGGCTGTCCGCCATGTAATGCGATTCCGCTTTCAGGAGCCTCTCCCAAAGCGCCGGTGCCGGATCCACCACGTCGATGCCTGCGGCGGAGAGCTTTTCGAGCCTGGCCTTGTGGCCGGGAGGCTGCACCGGGGCGGCATATTCAGCACGCAGCACGTTTTCAGGATACAACGCCATTTTGGCGGGCGCGGCCACGAGCATGAGGGGGATGTTTCTGGACTTCAGCTCCGCCGCCAGTTCCAGCAGCGGCTCGGTCAGTCCCTGATGCCCTGTACGTTTCAGCGTCCGCCGGTCCAGTTCCCGGTGGGGATACAGCCAGCCATCGTAGCCCACATGCACGCGGGTGTTGCCTTCGTTGAAGAGCCACGTCACCGGCCACTGTGCCGCCTGCCGGATGGAATCAGGCAGCGCACGAACCTCACGCACCACCAGAAGCAGGGAAGGAAGGATGAGGACCATGCCGATGATGCGCCAGGTGATGATGGGAAGCTCAAGCAGCCAGCCCAGCCGTGGCAGCGCCACACAAGTGAGCATCGAGATGAAAACCACCCACTGCAGCCAGGACGAGGTCAGGCGTTTGTTCATCAGCAGGGAATAGACCGTGGGCTTCACCTCGCTGAACATCAGCTTCCAGCTTTCCAGGGCAGCTGCTGCATTTGGAGCCAGAAGTAGCACACTGGAAAGCAGCAGGATCAGCAGCACCAGGATCACCTGCACGGGCAATGGCAGCGGGCTGAAAAGCGGCTTTCGGCGCGCACCCTCCGCCATGAGCAGCAGATAGTGGATCACGAACCAGACGGAGACCCCCTGAACGGTTCCGTGCCACAGTGCGGAAACTCCGGCCACGAGCACCAGCACCGGCACGCACTGCATGGCGTTGACCTTGCCGCCGCTGATCATGCCCGGCATCAAACGGCGCCAGAGGCCGCTGAAGCTGCCTGCCCGGCAGGCCGCCGCGTGGGGTTCTTCCACAGCCATGCCGAGCAGTCCGGCGATTCCTGTCACCACGTCTGCCATGCCCGTGACCGCCAGCAGAAGCTGGCAGCTCTGGGCCAGGGCGGCCAGCCAGACCGCCTTGGGGCTCACGGCCAGAGGGTCCGCGTTTGAAAACAGGTGCAGCAGCCACTCCAGCGGCAGCACGAGCAGGCAGAGCTTGGCGAGCCCAAAGCCGAGGCGCCCCAAGGCCGTGGAAGCCAGCGGTCGTGGCAGGTCGGCCCTTTTTTTCAGGCTGCCTACGGCCACAAGCATCAGCACCAGCAGGGCGGGGATCAAAGGTTTGGCGTAAATCATTCGGCAGGGTTGAGGTCAGGAAAGCGGAAGCAAAGCTTCAGCAGCCGCACCTGTCATTCATTTCGGCTCCAATCAACCTCATGCAGGCTGGCGAAAGCCTTCAGCGTCCATCCGCCCTGCCGGGAACACGAGGATCGTGCGCAGGGACCAGGAGTTTCCGGGTTTCATCCCACAAGATGGCCTGGCAGGCACCGAACGAGGTGACCTTGTCCAGTTTGTGGCCGAGCTTCTCCAATTCAGAAAGCGTGCCTTCACCAAAGGCTTTTTCGATCTTCAGTTCGTCCGGCGCCCACTGGTGATGAAAGCGCGGCTCCTTCAGCGCTGCGTTGGGTTCCAGGCCACGGTCAATCACGTTGGAAATGAGCAGCAGGGCCTGGGTGATGATGGTGGGACCTCCGGCGGCTCCAGTGCACAGGATGGGCCTGCCATCCTTGAGAAGAATCGTCGGGCTCATGCTCGAAAGGGGGCGTTTGCCGGGCGCGATCGCATTGGCCTCGGCGCCGACGAGCTTGAAGGCGTTGGGCACGCCCGGCTGCACGGCAAAGTCGTCCATTTCATCATTCAGCAGCACGCCAGTTCCAGGCACGATCACCTTGCTTCCAAAGGCGGTGTTGATGGTCTGGTTCAGCGTCACCCAGTTTCCCTCGGCATCGGCGGTGCAGAGGAAGGTGGTGTGCTTGCCAAAAATGTCGCCATCCCACCGCGGAGGCATGTTGTGGGAAGGCACGACAGTCACTTTTTGCAGATCAATCTTGGCCGCCAGGTCCCTGGCATAGCCTGGATCGACCAGCCCGCGTGGCACTTTGGCAAAGTCGGGGTCGCCCAGCCAGTGGGCGCGGTCAGCGAAGGCCAGCTTCATCGCTTCAGTGACCACATGCACACGGCTGGCGGCATTCATCGTGCGGATGGGGAAGTGCTCCAGGATCTGTAAAATCTGCGCCACATGCACGCCGCCGCTGCTCGGCGGCGGCATGGCCACGATCTCGTGGCCACGGTAGCTGGCGCGCACAGGTTCGCGCTCCACCGCCTTGTAATTTGCCAGGTCCGCAGCGGTCATGATGCCGCCGTTTTCCTTCATCCAGGCCTCTACTTTCTGGGCATAAGCACCGCCGTAAAACCAGCCGGTGCCATGTTCCGCCACAGCCCGGTAGGTGGCTGCGAGGTCTTTCTGCACCAGAGGGTCACCCTTTTTCAGCGGCGTGCCGTCCGCCTTGAAGAAGATGGCGGCGCTGGCGGGAAACTGCTTCAGCTTGTCCGCCGTGGCGGCAAGCTTGCGTGCATACACCGCATCAATCGGAAACCCT